>JBLFXO010000022.1:0-20506 GCA_047609865.1 Arenicella sp. | reverse complement strand
GCATTTCGGTTCTCACTTCATGCGCAATCTCTTCAAATGTAGCTTCGGCATCAAACTTGAGCCTGAGTGGAATCACACCGAGATAATAACCAATAGTGTTTTTCTCAACTTCCCCGCTTCTATTTAAAACTGGCACTCCAAAAACTAGATCCCTTTTTCCAGTTGAATTGGCTAGCGTAACATAAAGTGAAGCAACTAAAGCATAGAACTTGTTTTTAGAGTCTGTGTCTCCTTCCAAATTAATACTCTCGTATTTTCCTCTCTCGAAGGCTAGGCGTAACCTTTCACTAGAACTGTAGCCAAGCCCTTCTTTTTTTTTTGAAAATAAAAAGCTTCTCTCAAAATCTTCAAATTTTGTCTTCCAAAACTCGCGCGCTTCAGACCTTCCTGATTCTTGATTGTCGTTCCATTTTGAAACATAAGCTGAATATGAACTTGAATTAGAAAACTCAGTATTTGACAAAAGAGCGTTGTAATGGCCAGCTATATTATTTATAAAAAGTGCCCTCGCCCATCCATCAATGAATATGTGGTGAAACTTGAAAAATAAGAAACTCTTCTTTTCTTCAAATTGTACGAGAGCAACTTCATATAAGATGTCATCTGATAATTCAATAGACTTTTCGAATTCATTTTGCATCCATGCAATTGCATCAGCTTTCGAATTCGAAACCGCTGAAAAATCCTTAAGACTTAAATTGAATGCTTTCTCGTCTTCAAATTCTTGCGTACACCTACCTTTTAACTCATGGAGCTTAATTCGAAAGGCATCATTTTCTTGAATTACATTCTGAATTGCTATTTCTAATTTCGGTTTATCGGGAACATTACTCAACTCCAAATACGTCCCAATATTAAAAATGGGCTTACCTGGATGAAGCTTGTGCTCCAACCAAACGGCTTGTTGATGGCTTGTAAGATCTAACCGTTTATTCATCTTTAAGTGACCGTAGGTTCAGAGTAATAAGTTTGTTTTTCAGCTTAGATTAAAAGATATATCCCATTGTGAATAGAATTTGTCTTGCTCTACCTAAATAGCCTCTATCTGCCCAACTCGTATTGGTATAAGTTGGGTAATGATATTGTGTATTAATTAAATTTGAGCACTTCAAGTTGAAATAGTATCCATTATTTTCTTTTTCTTTCTTCTTAGAAAAATGGATATTCTGCAGTCTCAAATTTAACCCTAACAATACATAAGCTTTCGTGTCATCTCCAATATAATAACCAGGAGTGGCAACTTGTCCTGATGCATCAAGGGAAGTTTCATTATAATAAGAGAACATTTTTCCTACAAGATTTGCATTAATTGCTGCACTAAATTTATTGTATTTCCCCAAGACTCTAATAGTTGAAAGAATTGGAGGTGAAAAAGAAATACTGGCAGTGTCAAATTCGGTAGGTTCTAAGAATGATTTTTGGATAGTTACACTAGCATCCGTTCGGAGAGTAAGAGGGTACGACTTATTGATATCTATTTGAAATTTCTTTTTGACAATTAATTCTGCACCAATGGTTCTCATTTTACCGGCATTCTTGCTGTACGCAACAAAAGAGCCATTTTGAACAGTAGGAACCCTTGTTATCAATGACTCCAGAAGATTTCCAAATAGATTCGCATTAATTTCTAAATCAGTAGAATCATTTACGTAAGTATACCCCATTTCTAATGTCCAAATAGTTTCTGGCCTAAGATAATTTGTGTCTGCCGGATATGCTCCGTCATTTGCCTTATAATAGGTCACCATGATGTCATTCGTGTTTTGAACAACATTCGCTTGTTTAACAGCTCTACCTAACATTGCTTTTACATAGTTGTGAGATTTTCTCTTAGGTTTGAAAGCGTAGATGTAAGCAACCCTCGGTGTAACAAAGAAATTATTTGAAGGTTTTACATCTTCTAAAAGAAGGCGGGTATAAAGAGTTGGATCAACATTTAGATTCTGATGATAAAGCATGTTGTAAGCGCTTTCCTTTTCAATACGAGCTCCAAGTATAAACTTTGAACGCCCTTTTTTGAATTCTGGTTGTAAATAAAAAGCATTAGTATAAACATGTGAACCTGGCTTCAGCCCCAGATACCAAGTCTGGCGATTAAATTCAGGAGTCACATAAAAAGAGTTGTTTTCCAAATTTGCGTTGAAATAATAACCTCCGATTAAGTCAATGTTTAAGCCGTCCTCTTTCTCAGATTGCAGCAGAATAGCCTTTGCATTAAGTTCAACACGAAGTGCTGAGGATCTATTTTCACTCAAACGAAAATTGTTGTCGGTGTAAAAATTGTAATCCATATCCACTTTAGACTTCATGTAAGTAGCCTTCAACTGATAGTCTATATTTTTAAAACTACTCCCATATCCCATTTGAAAATTTCCCGTGAAAGACTTAAAATCATTTCGGATTTTTGGACCAGGCCAATATGTTTTGAATGGAGACCAACTGAACCCAAAATCAGAAACTGCACAATTAATATTAGAAAAGAATCCTCCATGAGTGATAGACAAGTTAAAAGCTTGTTCAATTTTTGAATATCGATCTCTATGAATTGAAGAATCTTTATAATCACTGATACTTATTGTATTCGGATCGTCAGTATCAGCGTTATAAATGGAATCACTTACAATGTCATTCCATTCCTCATTAAACCCATCTCTGCGGTACGTCATTGCATTAAATGACAAGTTCCATGCCCCAGAACTAGCTGAATATCGAACGAAATTTTGTTGCGTTCTCTGAGTCCCAATTCCTGTTGAAATCATTGAATTACCTTCTGAAGCTTGGCTATTTGTAATTATATTGATTACACCGAAAAAGGCCCCAGCTCCATATATCACCGACATTGGACCCCTTACGATTTCAATTTTATCAATTGCTTCAACTGGGACATTAATCTTAAAAAATGGAAAATCATTCCTTCTTTCAGAAAGCATATTTACACCATTTACTTGAATCATAACACTTTTATTAAAGTCAGACCAGAATCCTCTAATCCCAAGAGTTATTCCTGTTTCAGAGCGGTGATCAACTGTAAAAAGTCCGGGCACATTTTCTAATATTTCCTGTAAGGTCATATAACCATTATCGGCTATTTCTTCTCGGCTAATAATTACCGTACTCGCAGGTATTTCATGAACTGATTGCTCCCAACGAGATGCAGTAACTGATGTAGCTCCCATATCTTCTAAAGACACGTTTATCTCATTATGATCAGCATCAATTTCAACGTTTTTGGTGACTTTCTTTTTACCAGACATTTCAAAAACCAGAGTAGTTAAGCCAGTAATTTTTTCAATTTGAAAAACTCCAAATTTATCCGACCGAACTAAATCATCTTTGTGACCCGTCCAATAAATCTGAACATCTCTCAGAGACTGACTTGTTTCAGCATCTGTTACGGTTCCAATAATTAAATTGGTTTGCGCCGAGACCAACACAGGTGCGAATCCAAGTAATATGAAGAATAAATATTTTATCATCTTTTATTTATTTTGAATCTCTGCTTTTAATCCTTCTACATCTGTTCCCCAAATTTTTGAGAAATCATTCCAACTCACCGTAATAATATGATTGTCGTTCCAATAATAAAGTCTTATTATTCTGGACCCATTTTCCATTTTTACGTTTTCACTTAAACGATCCTTTTTACCTTCAGAAGTAAGTTTCACTATACTGAAATTTTCGTCAATACTAGCTATCGCTAATTCGTTCCCTTGGGGGCTAAATGCTATGGTTGTTACCCTATATGAGTGATTCAATACAACTCCAACATTCTCTTGTTTATCTAGATCCCATATTTCGACTGACCCACCCTTGTAACCGATTGCAAGTTTAGTACCATCTGGTGAGATACACAGAGCAGAAACATCAGCTTTATTATCGAGCTTATTAATTACGCTTAAGGCCTCAGACTTCTCTGCACTATTTGCATCATAACCAATTTCAATTGGTACGCCATTAATCTCCTCTACCAAAATTGTTTCAGGGTACTTCTTTTTTGGAATTTCGTTAGAATCTTCAAGCAATTTTACAAGTTCATCTTCTGTTCTTTCCTCTTTATTTCGATCCAAATTCAGAATAGAGTTCGAGGGAATTAATTCAGTATAAACGTCATACAACGACTGAATTTGGGCCGAAGCCGCCACACTATCAGTTAAAAATGATACCGCCTGGTTGGCATTCTCAATCGCGGCTTCAGTATCTCTTGCTTGTTGAGCTTCAGACGCCTTAAGAGCACTAATTCTACCTTGTGTAATAAATGAAATACTATCAGCCTCTATTTTTGCAATTTCAAGCGCTTTTCTAGTTTCATCTAAAGATTCAATTGCTTCAGCAGCTTCAGCTTGCGCCACTTTAGCCTCAGCTTTGGCAACTGCCGCATCTGCTTGTGCTAATTTTGCCTGCTCTTTTGCTACAGCTGCTTGAGATTTAGCAACTGAAGCCTCATGTTTAGCTTTTTTAGCGGACTCTTGCGCTAGATCTGCCTCTTCTTTAGCTACCTCAGCATCTTTTTGTGCTTGGTCTGCCTCACTTTTGGCAATTTCCGCATCTTCTTGAGCTTTAACCGCCTCATTTTGTTTTTCAATTGCCAATTCAGATGCTACTTCAGCGTCTTTGATGGCATCATTCGCTGTACCTTGAAGTTTCCATGCAGAAAAGCCTAGTATCAATATCAAAATTATTCCTAGAGCAGCTGTCCATAATAATCCAATCCTTCTCTTTCTTAGCGTTTCACCATAGGCAACACTTCGTTCTACGAAGTTAACCATGCTTAAATTAGGTTGTGGCTCAATACCTTTTTCCTCCGCTTCTTTGTACCATTCCTTTTTTACTCGGGCCTCTTTTAGAGCCAATAATTTACTATTACTCTTGCTAGATTTTTCCCATTCATAGGCCTCTTCTAGCAACTTGGAATGAGCACCATTATATACTTTATCACCACTTATTGTAGTTATTAAATCGTCAATTCTTACTTGACCATTCCATAGGTAGATATTCTTTTCATTATTTGCTGCATGGTCATCAACAATTGCCTGTGAGGAAGCAACTTTAATCACTCTTTTATTATTTGATCTCGCAAAAGCAATTTTCAAACTATCTTCGGGGGCAGATTTTTTGGTAATGACTTCTAGAACATTTTCGCATTTTATGATCGCTTCTACGAAAGAATCATCCCCTTTCGTATTCTCTGCATCATTTTCAAACCAGGTCGTAATTCCATGAAGTTTTAACTCCATATTTAACTCAGCCGCCTCATCATATTCTCCATCCGAATAGGCTATGTAGACATTACGCTTATTGGATACTTCTTTAGCCACAAATTCTTGTGAAGCTGTTACGAAGTCGTTTTGGAGTGCTGAAAAATTAGGTAATTCACCATCACTATCACATTTATCTCTTACCAATTTTGCTTTAGAAACAGCTGTACCAGTCAATAGCATACTTTTTGGAGACTTGTATTTTCTCCAGTAATATGCATTGCATAAAAATTCATTATGCTGCTCAGTTATGTCATCATGCAAAGCACATAAAGCTTTGATATCTTCATATCCTTTTCTGTGCTTTTCAGGAGAGCTAAAATCAACTTCTTGAGGTTTATCTACTCTGTTCCATTCATCTACCGTTAGCTCACCTTCTGTTTGCTTAGCTTTAAGGAGTTCTCTAAATTCTTGATAATGAACCGGGATTAATCTTTTTTCAAATTCTATTGCCTTTTTAATTTCGTAACGGCAATTAGGAGACTCTACCCATGCTGGGCCGATTATACAAAGTATTTTTTTTGAATGAAGAAGGGCCTCTTCAATCCTTTGTTCAAAGTTGTTTGAAAAACCTATTTCCTCATTATCGATCCAAACCTTGTAACCGTCAGCGGTAAGTTTTTCATGAAGTTCTTCGGCTAATTTTTGGCCATGATCTCCACCATTATCTCTCTTGTATGAAATAAAGAGATCAAAATATTCAGTTTTACGGATTATTCCGGAATTGAACTCATGAATGAACTCATCAGGAGAATTGGCATTTTTGCCATCTTCTGATCCTTCTGGCAAATTCTGATCGCCGCCCTTAATTTGATCATCCATTACTAATGGTTTTTATTTACTAACCGTGAACTACTCAGAATATGGTTTTTAACATCTTCGATTTTTTCAAACCATTTGCCACCATTTCTTTCAACCATTTTCCCTGTTGCTATCAAAGACTTCTTTTGATGCGGAGTGAAACCTCCCTCTTCATCTCCCATGAGGGTAAGTAAGAGAGTCTTTTCCTTAGATTTATTTGCATCATTAACTACATTTATAATCGTGAGAATTCCTTCAGATTTGGCAGTAAATACGTAAAGAATATAATCAGATCTCCTTTTCTTCTTCTGGTCATTTTCTGCAACAATTACACTTTCTTCTTTTATGCTATCCTTAAAGTCATTCAACCATACCGCAGTTTCACTATGTTCACTACCAATATAGACTGTAATCTCCTTCATCATTTACAATTAATGTAGACTTACTACATGTTCTTTTTAATATTTTCTAAGAGCGGTATTATCAAAAACAAATCAATATCCTTTTCTTTATTCAAGTGATTCAGATTGTCAAATCGATCTAGTTGATCATGAACTTTAAGAGTATTCTTGACAATGCTCTTCAAATTCGCATCATTACTTGGCAACTCTCCATAAGCAAAACCGGCAATCAGCTTCTCTGCTGACCATCTGTTGTGTTCAATTGGAGCAAGAACACCAATGTTTTTAACGATTTCTTCTTTTGAAATGTCCGTTATCTTTAATTCATTAAGAATGGCGTGCTTAACAGGCAGGTGACGAGCAATATATCTGTTAGATTCTTTGTTTCTTTCAGTCACTCTATTCCAGGTCTCATTAATTCCAAAATATTGTTTCACTCTAAACTTTGAATTCTTCGTATAGCTTACCAGTCTTTCAATAACCAAAGCCTCTAATTGAGCCAAAGGATTATCTTGCTTGACCTTGAAATAGAGATAATTATTTTCTATATCATCCAAAATAATACCGTTGTTGCTTTTTTTGAAATGCTTGCCTAACAACCAATCAAATTCATACTTAATACTGTAAAAATAATTTATTGCTTTAGCTTGAATCTCTATGTGGCCCTGGCTAATCAACTGATCATAAGTACATGAATCATTAACTTCTCTCACGAAGTGGATTAGTAATTCATCTTTATATTTATCTACAATACTATTGTTCTGATTACTTCCGCTAGCTAAAAGCTTAAAGACACTTGTTTTATCGGGTAGAACAACAACCAAAGGCACTTTTCTAATGTTCTTGACTTGATTATAAATGAATTGTTTAAAGTGCAAAGCAGCTGAAACAACTTCTGCATCTTCATGACCAAAAAAGTAGGCTGCATCAATTTTAAGTACCATGTCTTTAAAATTGGAGTCCCATTGATGATGGCTTGAAAAGGAATTATTCAGTAATTCAACTGGCACCATTTCTAAATACTGATCAAGAAATGGAAACTTCTGTTTCAAATCAGAAACCCATTGCTCCGCATCCTTAGAGAAAACAAGGATTTTTAATAGTTCAGACTCCCTAAATTGGGATAGAACAGCATTTTCAAGTAAAAATGATTCAGAGGTTTTACTTTTTCCGATAACACAAATAACCTTCTCATCATTTGATTGAGTCTGATCACCCACGTATTTGTGAGGTGGATAAAGATCATAAACCAGCTTCGCGGAATTATAATGAAAATCAAAAAATCGTATGGTCAAGTTTTCCGTTGAATTGAAATTTGAAATTTGGTCAACTAATAAATTTCTTGTGTACCAGTTTTGAATATGAATTAGGAGATCCATTTCAGTTTTTCCGCCCTTTTTCTTCTTTATATCGGCAACAAAATTGGCAACACTAATATTATATTCATCATCATCAGAAAGGATTAGACAACTAGTTGCTTTATTGACACCGGCTTGAATCAAACTATCCTCATCTATAGTCTTAACATTAATGACTTTGACACCTTTATTAACCAACTCATCTGTTAGCGTGTTTTTATTTAGTTCTGAAATGAAGACAACTTTCTTTCCTGAATTCCTTGAGTCATGAGCAATACGCATTGCCATCCTTGACATACCGATTACGAGAATGTACTCATCACTCGTTCCAAAAATTTTTATTTTCTTAAAAACTTTTACCCAGGGTCTTAATATGAAAAACAGGATAATGAGAAAGCCGATAATCGCTACCCACATCCAAAACGTATTATTATTAAGTAAATCCCCTAAATTCATAATTTAAAGTAGCGCAATCGTTTTAGTTCAGAGCAGAAATTTAACCAATTTATTTGGACCATTTGATCAAAACACATGTTTAATTAAGGTGTCTCCTCCGATTCCTTTTTCGCCCTTTTACGTGAAAATATCCATGTTGCAAAAACACCAGCTCCAATACCTCCTGCAAATACCAACCCTGTATCGTCAATTATCTCTAGTCTTTTAAGAACAATTATTAAACTCAGAATCACCACGAGAACTGCCAAATTGATGATATACTCCTTACTCAGCAATAATTCCCTAGCTGCTTCGAAAAACAAGGCTATAATGACAGCAATAATCGCAAAAAACAACAGGATGACTAGACAAAAAACAACGACATGATGTACTTCAATTTTCTCAGGGATGATTCGATCCCAAAACCCCATTGTAGAAGATTTTTGTAATTCAATTTCTTGCAACTCAGGATTTGGATGCCCTTCTTCAAAAGGGAGATCAAGTGAATCTGAAGCGGCTTCATTATCTGCAATGATACCTTCTAACATAGCCAGCAATTCAGCATCAACATTTAAATCCTCTAATTCGGCATAAGACGACAGTGCATTGATAATTCTGGTGTTCAGATCATATCCCATTCCCCAAATCGCAATACCATTGAGCTCTTTTAAATTTGCATACTGTAGCTTTTCTCTAAAACTTCCTTCTAAAGTATCAGCCAACTCCGGGTTCAATTGAATAATTTCTCTGAATTGCTTAGTGTATACGACCGTGCCCGAATCATTCACAATTGCATGAGATTCATACATAGGGATTTCAAGTAAAAGTCTATCAAATACATCAGGCGGATAACGGTTAATTTGATAATCAATCTCTTCAAAATTCCACGTTGGTCCTATAGCGTTTTCAGTAATTTCAGCACCGTAATATGAATCTCCTGACATAATCCACCTATCTACAAAAGGAACTAGTTCGTTCACGTCTTCTTGGGTCATATTGAATGGAAACCCTATATCATATCTAGGTAAAACAACCGTGATTTGATAACCTCTTTCAGAGTCATCACTCACCTCAACGTCTCCGTTTAATCCAGTACTGATGTCTTTAATGAGTTGAATGTAATTCCCTTTTAGAGATGAGGGCACCTTTTGAATGTCAAAACAAACACCATTCCCTTTTTCCTTAACAAGGGATAAAATATTGCCCACTAAAGCTTTACGTACTTTAGGCCCTTTTCCGCTTTTAGCAAATATTACGGCATTATTTTCTGGTTGATAACTTACTACACACAAATCAACTTTGCATCCAAATGATTCGGCCTTCTCATGGATCGTAGAAGTCGCCCAACTATGAGCTATCATATTACTTGCCGTAGAATAATCACCACCAGTTTTTGGATCGATTACATAGCCGTAATATCCGATTCTATTATATAAACTAAATTCATAATTGTAATAGGAATTACCCATCCAATATGGGTGAAAACCATACACAGTGCGACTTGAATTGATCTCTTTAAATTTATGTTCAGCAAATGGCGCAACTGTTATTTTTTGAACTTCTGCCCATTGAACTTCAGACTGATAATGCTCTGAAACGAAATTGTCTAAATAATAATCAAGCTCAATTTTATGAGGCTGAAAAGTTGGAGGATAACGAATGATGCTATCAATACTCACATCTGCCCTTTCTAGTTCTTCTCTGAATAAACTTAAAATATCTCCTTGAACAAAAACTTTACCTTTTCTCCATCTCGCCTTTTTACCGTTTTTTCTAATTTTATTATAATCAACTATCAAGGTATCCTCTAATTGAAGTGATAGTTCGTTCAATGTCAAATCACTATTCTTTGCAAACTCTTCGAAATTGATACTTTCAACTGTCCTATTTTCATGCCCGTAGGCAGAAATACTAACTGTAAAACAAACAGTTAAAGAATACAAGAGATATATAATAACGTCTCTGATGATTACAGTTTTATTTTTGAGATTGAGGTTTAACAAAACAAAAATAATAATGTAATCTTAGTGTTGGAGATAATAAGCATATATTTGAGCATCTAATTTTTTTTGCAAGGTTTTGAAAGCTACAAGAATGACAAAATTCGTTTCCATTTCTTTGATACTAATGGTGCTTTTTTCATGCGGAGAAAGTGCCAGTTCACTCGAAGAGCAGGGTAATGATGCTCTTGAACAAAATGACTTTGCAGCAGCAATTGAATTTTACACCCAAGCTTTAGAATTAGATTCTGAATTAGATAAATCTTTTTTTAATAGAGGTCGTTGCCATTTTGCCTTGAGTGATTTTGATAACGCCATGAGTGATTTCGATCAGTCACTTGAATTAAACGCTAATAATCAGCCACTTCATTTCAACAAAGCACTATGCTTGATGGAACTTAAGCAATATGCAGAGGCATTAACCTCATTTGATAAAGTAGATTCAATTGGAGAAAACAAAGCTGACCTACTTCTTCAAAAAGCAAATTGTCATTTCAAATTAGGTGCTTATGCAAACGCCATCAATTTTTATGATCAGGCACAGCCTTTTTTCGAAGATTCCATCTCAATAAATTTGCTCAGAGGAACAAGTTCTTTTCAACTCGGAAAATTCACGGACGCCTTAGTTGATCTTGAGTATTATCTGACATTTGACCCAGATCATCCACTCGCATTAGAGTACACTGCATTGGCTTCGTTTGGATCAGGAAATTTTGAGAACACTGTTGCTAATTTTGAAGTCTCAATTGAAAACGGGGTCGTACTTGTAGGTGATAATTTGTCAATATATATTGATGCTTTAGTTTTCACAGCCTTAGAATCTAAAGCTGAAGATGATTACGAAACGGCACTTGGCTTACTGACAAAGGCAAACGAATTAGACCCTAACAACAAAGATGGTTTCTTACATAGAGGCTTGCTTTTTCTAGAGATGGGTACTCGTGAGGCAGCTTGCGAAGATTTGAATACTGCTTTCACAAACGGGCAATTAAAGGCTCTTGATTTCATGAAATATTCTTGCCCAACTTATTTCGAATAGTACTGACTTTCAACTATTTGAAAACGCAATGTGAATAAGTAATTTGAACAGACCCGAATCTCCAATTAATTAGAGCCGCGTTAAGTTATCTTTAGACAAACTAGAGCTGACGATTGGCACAAGAAAAAGCAAATAACGACCAACAACAAGCCTCCAAGGCGAATGCTGAAACGGAACAAGATGAATCTGTTCAGTTAAAAAAAGAAGAGGGACAAAGTCATGAATTTGCGCCGCAAAAATCAGCCCTCATATCAGCCAGTTCTTTCCCTACTCAATTTAAATCAGTAGACATTTCTTCAGCTGGTGGTGGTCAAAAAAGTCTTTCGGCTAAGTTTGCTCCCATTCAAAGACAAGAGAATAAAACTGGCTTGCCAGATAACTTAAAATCTGGGATGGAAAACCTTTCAGGTCTTTCTATGGATGATGTTAAGGTACACCGAAACTCAGATAAACCCGCTCAATTAAATGCGCATGCCTATGCACAAGGCACTGATATTCATTTAGGACCTGGGCAAGAAAAACATCTTCCTCATGAATTGGGTCATGTAGTCCAACAGAAAGAAGGAAGGGTAAAAGCTACCAAACAATTAAAGGGGAAAACAAACATAAATGATGATGCTGGACTAGAGAAAGAAGCTGACACACTTGGCGCACAAGCCCTTCAACAAAAACCTATAAGTGACCTTGGCCCTAGCATTCAAAAAAAGGAAATAAATCAAAAACCTAGACTGTCGAAAAATGGACCATTTCAGTTTTCGAAGCCTTTACTCACAGGGGATGGTAAAGCAAGTGATGCCACTACTGCCGGAGATGTAACTTCAGCTCTTCACGGCGCTACTGCCGCAACAGCAGCTGGTGGAAAGGCGGCTAAATTCCTCGGTGAAACAGGCGCTATTATTGACACCTTAGGAGTTATTGGGGACATTGCCGGATTCGTTGGAATCGGACTTGCTGTGTTCGGCATAGCTGAAAATGCAATACGAGCCAGAGACGCGAAAATTAGGTTCGCAGCATTTACGAAGGCATACGAAAGTCTGGAGGAAGGGGACCCACTAAAACCCTATCTACTTCATGCCGCTAAACAACAGTCTTGGGAAACCACGAGAAGATGGATTAGAGTTGGTGTGACAACATTAATCTTGGGCTTATCTATTGCTGCACTGGCAATAGGAACTGCAACTACTGGTGGATTAATACTAGGTGCAATCGGAGCAGTTCTCGCCATTGGAAAAGGTTATGAAACTGTCAAAAATTTATGGGCAAAACGAAAAGCAAAGAAAAATCAAAAAGAGGCTGCAGGATCAATGCTCAATGGACTACTTGGAGGAGAAGCAGAAACTGTTGCGACTATGCTAACGGGGCTTGCCATTCCGGTGCCTACGGCTGAAGATGTTCAAAACAAAACTAAGGCTTATAAGAAAGCTATTGAGATGTTGTCCCCTCATTTAGGAAGAACGGATGAAGCTATGGAAGATTCTATTGAAAATGGTGCTATTCAGTTCTTTGAAAATATACATGCACAAGCTGACCAGGTAATTGATGCGCAACCAGCTGATGATGGCCCTCCCCCAGATGGATGATAAGTTTGGCGCACACATGTGCATAAGTAATTGACTTTGATTAATTCAATATAGAGGAAGAACCCAGCAATTAATTACCTTTAAGCAAACAGAAGAATCTAATTAATTGGCACAAGAAAAAGTAAATAATGACCAACAACAAACTTCTAAAGCTAGTGCTGAAGTAGAGAAAGAAGAATCACTTCAGTTAAAAAAAGAAGAAGGCCAAAGTCAAGAAATTGCTTTTGAAAAATCAGGCCTTACATCAGCAAACTCATTCCCTGCCCAATTTAAATCGGTAAACATTTCTTCAGGCGGTGGTCAAAAAAGTCTGTCTGCAAAGTTTGCTCCAATTCAACGGCGTGAAAACAAAACTGGTTTACCAGATAATTTAAAATCGGGGATGGAAAACCTTTCTGGACTTTCCTTGGATGACGTGAAAGTTCATAAAAACTCAGACAAACCTGCTCAACTAAATGCGCACGCATATGCTCAAGGAACTAACATCCATTTAGGACCTGGGCAAGAAAAACATCTTCCTCATGAAGCATGGCACGTAGTGCAGCAAAAGCAAGGACGGGTAAAACCGACTATGCAAATGAAAGGCAAAGTAAATGTAAATGATGATGCGGGTCTAGAAAAAGAGGCTGATGTGATGGGGAATAAATCGAATTCACAATCTCATCAAAGTTATGCTACAGGAAGTGGTGTGCCAGGAATTGATTACACGACCATGTCCTCAGGAGATTATACTGATTGGAAAGGTACCGCCCAATGCAAAGCTGCCCCACATGGCACTTTTACATTAAACGACCAAGTGATCGTAACGCAATTCTCACAATCTTCAGAAATACTTCAACGTTGGGAATTATCGGACAAGACAAAGGCAAAATTAGTCCTTGCAGAAGGTATTCTCACCTTGGCGGCGAGCGTTGTCGGAATTGTGGGACTAAGCGCTGGCTTACCAGCTACACTCCCACTGTTAGGAGGAGCAATTGCAGGCGCGGTGGTAGGAGTAATTAAATCTATCCGTGGTGGATTGATGTTGACTGACGCTACAAATGACTCGGTACATGTTACTAAAGATTTACTGGATATACTCAGAGCCCTTGAAGCAGTCGTTGCAGGAATAGGAGCCGCTATTGCACAAAATCCAGCGGCCATATTTTTTGTTATTGCAAAAATGGTAAGAGCGGCGATAAGAGCCTATATTGATGAAAAAGAAGCAAATCACGAAGCTATCAAGCCACTCACTAAAAAGCTTTTATTAGGCGGGGAAGCACTAGCGCATGCAGTTGAAGTTGGGGCTCTTTTCTTCTCAGGAGCTCAAGGTTTGGCGGCAGAAGAAGGCTTCAAACATGCCGGTGGGGCTATAGCTATGGCAGTTGGGGCTAGCAAAGGTGGACGAACTTTGGACCAAACCAATAAGGCAATTAAGGCACCAAGCGGTGCCAAAGAACTTCAAGACACGCCTGCTGTCTAAAGCAAAAACAAGTCTTTTCGGTATTAAAAGAGAAAATGATTACAATTCTCAGTGTTGATAAAATCTCAATTAAAGCCTTATATTACAAATTCAATTTCCGTAACTTAACAGTCACAAAAATGCTTGCGTGAATCAAAAAAGTGAACATAAAGAAAAAAACAATCAGCATCAAAGCTCTAAGGCCAATGCTGATCAAAATAATAGCAACAAGGAATTGCCTGCTCAGTTAAAGGCTGGTTTAGAAGCGCTATCTGGAGTTGACATGAGTGGAACTGAGGTTCATAAAAACTCATCTCTTCCTGCCCAATTCAAAGCTGAGGCATTTGCTCAGGGTTCTGAAATCCATCTGGCAGCTGGGCAAGAACAACATTTAGCGCATGAAGCTTGGCATGTTGTGCAGCAAAAACAAGGAAGAGTTCAACCCACTTCTTCTGAATCTGGTATCCCCGTTAATGACGACATAGGCTTAGAGACGGAGGCCGACCAAATGGGAGCCAAAGCTTTACAATTAAACATTGATGAAGCTTCGCCCGTTAACAGTTCTGTTAATTCAGGAGGTGAGAATGTTTCTCAGATGATGTGGAATAAAAAAATGTTCCAAGACAATACGAACGGAGGATCATTTGTACGAAGAGGGAGCGGTGTAGAAGAGATTGACTCACTTGTTGATACTTATAACCAATTGCAGTCAGATCCTACTACGAAAAAAGAAGATCTCGTATGGCTTTGCACTAAAATTGAAGAGAGCATAAAAGGTTGGCAATCCTATCACAAAGGTGAATCGCGACAACAACAACGAATAGAAAAATTTCAAGAGTTTTTAGATGGGCATCTTGCCTATGAGAGAGATAATGTACTCGCTAATAGACTCGAAGATGATGAAGAGATTGATTTAACGGATGGAAGTTTAAAAAAGGTTGCGAATACGAAAACTGACTCGGACGTCATACAAAACTTAAAAATAAAACATGAGGGCGGTGGAGATGAACTCTTCAAGAAACTTGGTGCAATGGTTAACGCTATGGTGCCTGAAAATGGAGATGGCGCAAAACTTGAGGTTGCGGTAAAAATACCGATACCAGTAGCACCAGGTGTTACCGCATTTGTCGGAGGAGGGCTAGCCTTAGAAGCCGGCAGAGATGACAACATGGTTACCACTAAGGCAGAGGTTGCTCTATTAGCCGGTGTTGAATTCTTAAAGGTTGTTGGGGTAGAAGGAAAATTAGCAGGCTTTGTTGAAGCGAAAGCAGGAACTGCTGCTGAAGCTATTGAACTCATGTCTTATGGATTATATCAAAGAGCCAGATCTGGTGCAACTCCGGCAAGCATGACGAATGCTATTTGGGGTGGAGGAACGGGCTCTCTTGGGTTTGCAGCTTCTGAAGAAAAAATGGCTGAAAAAGAGCGCCGAATATTTGGGCCTTTAAAAGAGCAAAGAGATCAAATTAACGCTCGTTTGAGCACTGAGACAACTAAACAAACTGACGCTCAAAATGCAGTGCAACTTCTATTAACTTCGTCAATTGGAGGTGAACAAAAAGAAGGCGATAAAGCGAAAATTGATGCTATTATGGATGCCGCTGAAAACTCAGACAAAAAAGTAGAAGCAATCCAAAAAGAACTGAAAGACTTAGAATCCACTTTTCCAGAAGTTACTACCGGAGGAACGGTTGCTGCAAAGGCCACCTTTGGTGCAGGCCCAGCTAAAATGGAAGGTGAGATCTCAAGAACTTCAGGAACTAAAATTGGGCTTGATGAAATTGAAGAAGCAAAAGGTGATAAGTTTGGCAAAGGAAGAGAACGAGACGAGATAGGACAAGGAACTGGAATATTTGGAAATAGCAAAAAGAAAATGGGGCAATCAGTAGTTGGTTGGGAAGCCAAATTAGCTGCAGAACTTAGTCCCTTTGGAAAGGCAGAATTAGGATACAAGAGGGAATGGGCAGGTCCACCGGACAATCGCGAGGCAAAAGGAACGCTATCAGGAGCTGTTGAAGTAGTCTTACCAATATCAGGAACAGTTGCATCAACAGCAGCACCTTACATACTTGATATATTTGCTAAAAGTGCAGGCTTTATAGCGACTGCAGATAAAGACAAAGGAGAAACATCTGGAAAAAGCCTTGCAGCTAGTCAAGCTATGAGCATTAGTTCAATTGGAATATCAGATGTCAAACCAAAAATTGAAGCTTTTGAAGGCGTAGGGGTTGAAGATCCTACAGCCCCAGCTAATAAAGCTAGTGGAAAAGTGGCGCTAAAAGTGGCCGTTAGCCTTGAAGATTTAAAGAAGGTTTCCTTCGAAATTAGCTACGTAAAGGAAACTGGTGTTAGCCTCGGAGGGGGAATATTCGAAGCCAAGCAAGAGAAAACCCAACGCTTCTTTAAGCATGAGTGGGGCCTCTAATTAATTATCATTTTTTTATATGTCGAAAGCGAACATTGATATAAATCGTACAACGATTTTGAATAGTGAACAGATGTCCATTGTTGTCACGGCAAAAAATCTGCAGATTATAGCGTCTTCTAAAAAGATTCAATTAGAAATTCTTGTCACTCCTGAAGTTTATAAAATTATAGATGCAAATCATCTTTTTAATCTTGAGCAAGAAAATAGAGGAGAAATATTAGGTGGAAAATTTGATGAAGCAAAACCATTCAAAATTGTTCTACAGTTAAAAGATGAGTTCGTTGAATCAATCACAGCGGCTAATCAAGACCAAGAGCAACTAAAACTCATGCTCATAAAAGAATTGGACAATAATGCATCTAAAACACTGCGTTCAATTGATTCATGGCAAGCGCTGAATGTCACACAAGCTATCGATTTGCCTTCAGGCTTATCAGATAAAGGAGCTGTTTCATTCGGTTTTCAAACTAAATGGGCTGAGGCATCAATTGGACTTAGAGAATCCACCGAACTAGGAAGTCTTCTAGAATCATTTCTAACAGCACAAGAGGTAGAGTTTAAGAAATATAAACATCAAGAAATTTGGCAAGTTGATATTCATCAGACTGAAGAAAGTTGGTTATGTAATATTCATTTACTAAATGATCAGAAAATGTTGATGATTGTATGCCACAGACCGATAAATATCCCTGCAGAATTAATTGAAATAACCAATGAATATATTGCTCGTGCAAACTATGGCTTGGTGAATGGAAACTTTGCACTTAACTTCGAAAGTGGTGAATTAAATTACAAAACTTCCGCACAAATTATGTCTTCAGATGCATTTGAGACAACTTTAGATTTTCTTATCAGACAATCTATTTTTAGTTATTCAAAGTACATGACAGGGCTAGACTTATTGCTAAGTGGAGAGATTTCACCAAAAGAACTAATAGCAATAAAAGAGAAAGCTTAACCTAGAATACCTCTATAAATTACAGTTCCTTTTGAATTCAACTAACCCACTTTCCCTTCTTTCTTCATTTCGGTTTTAATTCCGTCAATCAAATCAATTTTAGAAACCTTCGTTTTATGATATTGAACTACTCTAATTGAGCAGAATTTTAAAACATTGATGATTGCTCCACCAGCAATTTCATAGTCCTTTGCAATCTCTTTGAGATCAACATCTTCTTCTGCTTTCAATTGACCATCAAAGGCCTTTTCCCATAATGCTAAACGTTCCTCTGGATTAGGCATTTTGAAATACACCATACTTTGAAACCTTCTGATAAAGGCATCATCAATATTTCCTTTCAAGTTAGAAGCGAGGATCACAATACCAGGATATTCCTCTGTTCTTTGAAGTAAATAAGAAACTTCTTGGTTAGAATGTTTCTCTTGAGAAGAACCTGAACTTGTTCGTTTACCAAAAATAGAATCGGCCTCATCAAAGAATAAAATCCAATCTTTTGACTCAGCGGCATCAAATATGCGTGCTAGATTCTTCTCTGTTTCACCAACCCATTTACTACTGATCATGGATATGTCTATCTTATATACGTCCTTACCTGTTTCTTTCCCAAGCAAACTGGCAGTAAGGGTCTTTCCAGTACCCGGAGGACCATAAAAGAGCGCTCTATATCCAGGCTTTATCTTCTTTTTCATCTGCCATTCATCCATAATGATATGGCTATGATTAATCCAAGTTAACATATGGTCAACAGACTTTTTAGCTGCTTTATCCAAAACTAAATCATCCCAAGTCATTTTTGTATTGACTAGAACAGCGGGGAACTTTGAACTGAAGGTTGGTTTTTTTGTTTCACCCAAAGTCAATAAATCAGTATAATCAGTGTTCAGGGATAAGCCTCCGCTAAAGAATGGTTCATTCTCTTTTGTGATGTCTAAACTCAAAATCTTCTTAATGAAAAAAGGATGGTCATTATTGAAGAGTCGAATAACTTCCATTCTACCTGTAATATCCAAGCCAGCGAATAAGAACGCAGCCGTTTCACCTGTTGGTAAAAACCCTCCATGGTTGTCTCCCTTGAGGCCACCAAATTCTGTGAAGCCCCGATTAAAATCTGCATTTTTCACGAAAAATGGGTCTAACAATTGAGGACGAATGTGTGGAGTGAGCGCCAAAATAATGATCAATCTTTCTTTAGCACCAAAGTCTTCTTTCTTAATGAGATCAGCATAAATGGAAGGGTCTCCTGCTAAAACAGGAGGAACAAGATCCAAAAAACAAGAAAATTCCGTTGGCTTTCCAAAATAATCGTTGAAACGGAAATCAATTACACTTTGTAACCAACTTAATTCCCTTTCAATTGTAGCCGCATTTAGCTCTTGTTGTTCCATTCGACTAAAATAAGATATTTGAACCAAGGATATTTGATCATGCTGATTCCCCAAGGCAATTTAATTAACAAAATATCAATAGGTTTATATTCAACTTTCAAATGCCATCTTTCGTTTCTGTACATCAAAGCACCGTCTCGTTTCAAGAAGGTATCCCTGAATACCTCTAAACTTGTGTTCTTCATTTGCTCCCACTTCCCTATAACAGTTGTCAAGAATAAGACCGCTTCCTCTTTCTCTTCTTTAGTTAAGTTCACAAATCTTCTAATTGGCACGTTTGGAGGAATCCCGCATAACACCTTGTTTAAAATCAAAACAAAGTCAGGAGAACCCTCTTCTCCATCCACAATGTATTGCAATAGATGCACGGCTCTTTCTTGACTTTCAAAATTCTTAAATAATTTATCTTCAAGATAACCAAGGTTCTTAAATAGCGTTGTTAAAAACGGCCATATCATTGCTAAACCAGCGTTTGCAACGAAGACTCTATCACCCTCCTTTACTTGAATCCATTTTTCATTAATTTCTTCTTCAATGGGTAAATCATAAATAGCTTCTAATTCTTGATTAGTCGAATTTTCAATAAAGTCATAAAAGTCTTGGTCTTTTTCAAGGACTCTTTTTGTTTCTTCAATTAGCTGTTCAATAGAACTGAGCGACTCACTCTTTTCACTTGTTTCTATAAGATTAGCAAATAATTTATTGTAGTCAGTTTGAATTTCTGCTTCGTTAACCCATTCTGAATTTGCCAATAATCTCAAATGCTTCAACAGAGATTCAAAACCAGATTCGGATTTAGATAATATAGTCTCACAGTATTCAATCGTCTGAGAAAGGCCGATTGATCGACTTTCTTTAATTTGAATTAAATATATAGTTAAAAGATAAAGAGAAGGCACTGTTGACTCAACAACTTCAACAATGCTTCGTAGTTTGAATACATCATTTTTATTTAGATATGCCAAGGACAACTGGTCTTCATTCTTTAAAAGAAATGAATAAAGTTCATGGCCTAGCTTCTCATCTTCATCCGCTTTCAGCCAATCATTGTATTCAATTTTGTCACTCAAGCCTTGCAATTTTTGAATAATTTCAGTTGTTCCGTTCGTTCGGATTAACTTCAAAATTATGTTCGCTTGTGTTTGGCCTTCAATAACCGCTATGTGAGTGGTAACTTTTTCTAAAAGCTCAGTTAAAATTTCTTCTTCATCCTCCGTCTTAAATTCAGAACTAATCAACCAAGAGTCCAAAAGAATTGGCAAATCACCCCAAGAAGGATTCCAACTAAAAATTTGTTGAAATTGATCTTTTACATTCTCAAAAACCATCCTTTTAGAATCTTCATGGTTATTCATTTCACGAATCTCCTTAATCAAGTCCATGAATTCAAGACTTATGCTGTCATCTAATTTTGAAAACTCT
>JBLFXO010000021.1:0-20693 GCA_047609865.1 Arenicella sp. | reverse complement strand
GAAGATAATGGAATTGCTAAACTTAAGAATAGGGCCAATGATAATGGCAGTTTAATTGAAATTGACATAGCTGTAGTTTGAGTTTGATGAAAATATTAAATCTGTTATAATCTAACGGTTCATGCATGTTGGGTTACAGCCACCAAAATGTAAGGCACAAAAAAAAGGGATTCTCTTTTGAGAATCCCTTTTGTCATAAAAAGTTATATCGATCGGCTTAAAGTACTTTCACTTTTACCGCGTTTAATCCTTTTTTACCTTCTTCAAGTTCGAATTCAACTTGATCACCTTCTCTAATTTCATCAACTAGACCTGATACGTGTACGAAGTGTTCTTTTTGTGTTTCATCTTCAAGAATGAATCCAAATCCTTTGGCATCATTGAAAAATTTTACTGTTCCTTTATTCATCTTATTATTTTAATTATGTAACCTAAGTGTCACAAATACGAGGCAAAAGTACATTTTAATTATGATTACTCAACAAAAAAATGATTTATTTATCAAAATAAATTTTATCCGCACCTTGTATCTGTTCTGAAAGTTATACTATCACTGTATTTGAGTTGATTCTGTTTCAGTGAAAATAATTCAATAAAAAGATACATGAACCCTTATTTTTGGTGAATTATTCATGAAAAAGCTCATTTATCAAGCTGGATCATCATGAATTGACCCCAGTTTTTCTCTTATTTTACAATTAATTTGAAAGTTTCTCTTGATGAGTTAGTCATTACTTCTAAAAAATAGACACCTGTGCCCTGCTCTATTTCTATCAAAGTTTTATAATCTGAGGATGTCCATTGTTGTATTAGCTTACTATCAACGGTGTAGACTTTTATTTGTTTATTCTCATTTGAATTCATTGAAATATTGAATTGGCCATTCGAAGGATTAGGAAATACATTAATGTTCAATTGCTTTTCATCCTCAATTGAAGATGTTGCATTTGCTTTCTTTGCTATAGCTCCGTCACTACCAACGCAGATTACTTCTGTCGCCGAAAGGGCCTGAAGAGCAAGAATTGAAGGTGTTATAGTTTCACTAGTCCAATTATCTCCAGCATCTGTAGTTGTCATAAACAAACCATTAATGTCTCCGGCAAAACCAACACTTCCGTTTGCAAAGTCTATAGAATATAAATCTGGAGACTCTGGTCCTGAGACATCCACCCAATTAGCACCACCATCTGTTGTTTTGACCAAGCCATAGATATACCATGAACCAATTAGTCCGACATCTTCAGTCATAAAGTATACAGACTCAAAGCTACCATAGATAAGATTTGCATCAATTGTATCACTAAACCAAGTTTCGCCACCATCAGTAGTTTTAATGAAGTTTGAATTGTATCCTCTAGAAGTAGCATATCCTACTGACTCACTAGGGAATTGAATTTTAGATAAGTAACGATTGCAATCTGAATTTTTTGCTATCCAATTGAGACCAGCGTCTGATGTCTTTAAAAGGATACCGTCTGAGCCAACGCAGAATCCGTTAGTAGCATTCGTAAATTCAACATCCATTAAATGACCAGTCTCAGGAAGAGTTACTGTCGTCCAATTTATTCCGCCATTTGAAGTTTTGAGCATAACATTGTCCCCTACTACATAACCTAAGTTGTCATTTAAAAAATGTACTCCTTCTAATAGACTTGAAACACCAGAAGTTAAGACTGTCCAACTATCGCCGGCGTCAACAGACTTTATTATACTTCCGCCCTCTCCTACTGCATAACCTATATTCGAAGTTGGGAAGTGAACATCATTCAAATCATCAGTTATACCTGAATCAGGATATGTCCATTGTGCATTAGCCCCTATAGAGATGAGAAAGATTGCAAGTAATTGTAGTATTGATTTCATAATTGATAGTTTTTCTTGTAAAGCTAGATAAAGAGTACTGATCCTAAGTTGTACAATTAAGCCCTTAGCAGGTACAATCTATCTTTTCAATTACAGACTCTAATATAGTCATCTCGTTAGTTCTTCTATGATATCCTTATGCTCTGGAAATTTCTCTGTTAGTCTTTTTCGATCGGCCAAAACAAAGTCTTGAAAATCAAATCCAGGGGAAACAGTGCAGCCCACTAAAGAGTAAGAATCCTTTCTTTCTACTTTGGATGCAAACCAACACCCGGCTAAAACAACTCCTTGTAACTGTTCTCCTTCCTCTATGTTGTTTCCAATTTTCAGGACTTCAAGGTCTCCATCTTCTTTAATAACATAGACGGATAATGCTGAGCCGGCATGATAATGCCACATTTCATCTGATTCAATCTTATGAAATGCTGAGAAATTATCAGAAGTATTTAGGATATAGATTCCGGTAGAAGCTGAACGTTCCACCCCATTTCTGTTAATAACAGTTTCTGATGATCTATAAGTTTCTTTGTAATAACCACCTTCAGGGTGATCAGCAAGTTGGAGTTCTTTAATCCAGTATTCAATTGGTTTCATTTGTTTTCAATTTCTGTCTCTACGAATATAAGCTCTGTGAATAGATAATCGTTACTTTTAGAAGATGGGAAAACTATTCCTTTCATTCTTAGTTTTATTCATACTTCTTGGATGCGGTGATTCACGCAAACAACAATCTTATCTTCCATTTGTTTATGACGCTAATCAAAACTATGAAATTGAAGTATGCGTAGAATATGATTTCTTTTTGGAAAAGTATTTGAATAATTATACAGATCCTAAGTTACGTCAAATCATTCATGAGTCAGATAAGCATTCTTCTAATCCAAAGGAGTTCTTTGAGATGATTGCTTCAAAATCTGAAGAAAGAGATTATGATTTGAACCGATACCTGATTATAGCAAATGAGGAAATCTTCACTCAATTTGAAAGCAAAGATGAGATATCTGAGTATTTACAAGAAGAGTATTCATTGGCATCTAGCTCCCTGTTTAATTATTTTAAACTTAAATCTAAAGGTTTAGAATTCTCAGTAAACATTGTTCAAACTGCTGAAATGATGTTCCAATTACAGTGTGAAGATGAAAATGATAGCACTATATTGAAAAGCTTAGCTTCAAACAAATCTGAATTAACTTTTGAAGAGCTGATATCAATCCAAGAAGTGCTCCCTTTCCTCATTCATTTAGACACCTCCAAGTATGAAGGTAATTCAAAGAAATTCTCATCAGATGATTTCTTAGCATATACCAAGGATGTTTATCGCCCTGTCCTAGGAAATACATTTGTTCACACTGAAAAAATATTTCGAAATAAATTAGATCTGGGACCTATTGTAGATCAATCTTATACCGGTGCTATTCAATTTGACAATTACACTCTCCCTTGCGGTGTGGTACACAAAAAAGACACGGCTTTTGTCGCTGAAATATTTAAAAGTAATTTGAATTTGATTTGGACCGGAATATTATGGGAAGAACAGGATGACGACTTGTTTACTTTGCTGATTAGGCGACCAGTAGAAAAGGATGCAGATTTGAGAATGCTCCATATTCAAAAATTTCAACATCAATTAAATGACTCAAATGAATGGAACATTGTCTTCATTTTGACAGATGAAGGAGAAGAATTCTTTTATAATATGTCTGAGATTTACCATGACAAAGCCCTTGCAATGATACATGAAAACGAAATAATTGGCGTGCCTGACATGGTGCAAACATGGTTAACAATGACTGTGATTCAAAACGATTTAGGCTTTATAACTGAAGAGACACAGGGTCTCGCGGTTACCTTCGCTGGCGCTAAAGAGTATCTGGAAGCGGAAGAGATAGTTGAAAAGTGTACGACTTCAGCGCCAACGGTCACGCTCCAATTGATTACTCATAAGGAATAGATGTAGACATCTTATCCACCCTACTTCACGCCATTCATCATTGCACGATCAAGGGAAACTAAATAGCCTTTCAGTTCTTCAATTAAAGGAATCAATTCTTCGTCATACTTTGAGCCATTGATTTTTTTGAGTCCTTTCAATGTTTCGTTAATTGATTCTTTAGCATTTATATAGTCTGCTTTATCACATAGATCTGCAATGATTTTGTATGCTTGATTGATTACAGCAATAGAATATGTTTTCTTAAGTGCTTTATCAGCAATCAATTCTGTATCAGTTTCATCCGTCCATTCTAAATTCGTTTCTTTCACAATCTCAACAGCTTGCTTTTTACGTTCATCAAAATAACTGATTTCAATTCTAATCTTGTTCTTATCAATATCCCTATCAGGATTCTCAATCTTAAACTTCATTAAGGCCATTCTACTTAAGGAGCTGTAGACTTTATCCAATTCAAAATAAACGGCATTATCCGAATTCTTCTTTTCTGGAACTCCATATAAGGTTTTGTAAATCACCTTGTTATTGTATTTAACTTTAACTTTTAAATTGGAAGCGACAGGATATAATAAGCTTTCAAACTCTTCATCTAGCGCCTTAGTAATCCCTTCAGATTCAATTGCTTGATGCTCTAAACCTCCTGAGAACGTACTAATCATTGATAGCAATGACGAATTATAATCTTGCCCTACTCCTATGGTGGAAACTGAAATTCCTTTTTCAAAATACTTCTTAGATTGCTCCAAAATGAAGTCGACAGGTTTTGAACCGTACCCGTCTGTTAGCAAGATGACACGATCAACAGATTGATCAGTTTTGTTTTTGGAAACTTGTTCATATCCTAACTTCAATCCTTCATAGATACTGGTTCCTCCACTGGCCTGAAGGGCAGAAATCACGTCTTTCATGTGCTTCACATCAACGGCACTTTCACCATATGCTAAAACTGCCTCCATATTGAAATAGATGATAGATACTTTGTCTTGAGGTCTCAGTTTGTCAATCAAATCAAGCATGGCAGCTTTTAACAAATCAATTTTCTCTCCCATCATTGAGCCACTTCTGTCTAATACAAACGCTACATTCAAAGGTTTAGAAATGGCTTGTTTATTCTCAATTTCTTTTACAGAAAACCCGAGTTCAAGTATTGCTTCTTTAGAGCCCGAATTAATCTTATTAGCGCCCCATTTCACATGTACGTTCAGTATTTCATCATCTGGTGTGTCTGGAAAAGTTTCATTACTGTAATTGTTGATATCAAAAGATTTGATGTCGTTTTTTGTAGGCAAATATCGTTCTGGGTGTTGAAGTCTAGGGTCAGGATCGTATTCAACTGCTTTGTTCAGATAGCCTATTCCATAAAACCTTGACAAGTCTATCTCACCTGCATCTTTTTGATAATCAAGATCAACATGGAACGTTCTTTTCTTAGGAAGTAAGAATGCAACTTTACCACTACTGTTTGTTTTACCATGAAAGATCTGTTTAGAATAATCCATTTTGACATAAACATCTTCATTTGCAGTAACACCAGACTCGCCCACAACAGTTAGTGTTACCATCACTCTATTTGAGACAGGTCTTGGCTCTTCTTTGAAAAGTTGCTCGGTATGACCATTGACATTCGTAACTTCTTTGAAGTTGATTTTAGAATAGGTTAACGTTATTCTTCTACGCCAAGGTTTGTCACCGGTATCATGATATTCGAAATCCTCGTTGCCATCTAAGTCTATCTGGTATTGCTCGTTAAGAGGTACTTTAAAGCGAGCCACCCCTTCATTATCGGTGTATGCACTATATGAGACCTGTAAACCAAAGCTTGTGATTTTAATAGGAATTCCGGCAAATGGTCTTTTCTTTTCAGACAATACTTCTATTTCTAATAATTCATGATTCTTTCCTGGTAGTGTGTTGTAATTTAATCTCTGTGGAATTTCTTCAAATTGATATAGTGATCGATCTTCTGGAGCTTCGTTAATTCTATTCCATCTTGCTACATCATACGTGACAATAGCCCTACCAGAACCAGTCATGCCTTCAGGAACATCAATGATCCTATAATTTCTCATCTCGCCGACATTCATCACCCAGTTGCCTACATCTAATTTTAGGACCAATTGTCCTGTAGCATTTGTTTTAAAGGTTTTCCGTTCAAAAGTGTTTGACTCAATCAAGCTAATTTCACATCCTGAATATGGGCTTTGATCTTCTTGAAAAACGGTAAGATTGTATGTATAAGCTTCTTGTGCAAATGAAGTTGAAGAAGAAAGACAAGCGCTCAATAGCACTAGTAGAACTAGAATTTTGGTCATGTTTAAATAGGTTTGGTGTACTAATGTAATGCAAATTCCATTTTTTGGTTACGATAATCTAAGGCAAAAAAAGGCTTCACAAAATGTAAAGCCTTTTCAATTTGAAAATCTTTCTGAAATTTATTTAATGATCAACTTTTGATTATAGCTGTTACCTAAGGCATCTGTTAAAGAGACCATATAAACTCCATTTGTGAAATCACTAACATCTACTTTGATTTGATTTTTTGAATAGATCATTTCATTTAACACCATTCTACCTGATAAATCCACTATTCTCAATGATAATTGATCAGCGGCATCAGAAGGAATGTCAATTAATACAACATCATTCGCAGGATTCGGATAAATGTTGAGCCTCTCAAACTCTGATATATCGGTTGATAAGGTAATTGCTTCATCAATATGGTAAGCAGGTGTACAATTGATGACGTCTCTTTGATGTACATCTAAATTCTGCTTTTGCACATATCCTAATATGGTGATATTGTCTTCATTGTACCCAGGAGGTATGGTGTAATTAAATGTTTCACGATATGTATTGTCGCTCGTATTAACATCTGACATATTGAAGTTGTTCCCCCAAGTCCCTCCTAACATCTCTCTCAATACATGATTGTGTGCATAATTATTCGGGTCTGGCGCAGCGACTTGATAACCGATAACAGTATCTTCAAGTATGTAGGCATTGATTCCCATTTCAGATGTGTAATCTCCGTAATAAGTTGCAACCACATCAAACTGTAATTCTCTAGAACCACTATCGAAGGAGACGTTTTCAATTTCAACTTCAGCTGCTTGAACATCAGCTTTTGCAAAATCGAGATCTTCGGTTTCTCCAAGATACATGTCGATATCATAGCCAAACCAACCAATATTTTTGTAAAGCAGTTTTCTGTCTGCCATAAATGAAGGATGTGCGATAATATAAGTCTCATCCAGCACATTTCCATCAGGTATAGTATAAGGATCAGTACCCGCAGCATGTATTGATACTCCAGTTACAAACGGATGATCGTCAAGCATGATGTCTAAATTTAGATCTCCATTAACACAAGGAGAACATTCAGTATGTGTGAATTTTTCTAGTAAAACCCTTTTTTCAGGTAACCAATTGGCGCCATTAGTGGTCATATAGATCGTATCATTCTCCGGATGCGTGTCACTTGACCCATTTGGATTTGAAACCCAGACTTTTAAGTCATGAGACCCAACAGAGCTTAGCATAAACGCATCTAACTCTTCAAAGTAGGTCGTGTAAGTTGGAGCTAAGTTATAGACCGCATTCAATGAGTTGACAGGGCCGTTATCCAACTGCCAATTCAAGTCGTAGGAGCTAATAGTGTTTAAACCGTTATTAAATAAGCGTCCTTCAATTGCTTGCTCATCATTTAACAACGACCACTCATTTCTACCTACTGCTACTAATTTGAGATCGTTTAGGTCTGGAACAAAGACATGAAAATTATCCACCGCGACTCCCTGTGTATTTGAATTATAATCTTTGTAAGCCAAACGAAACCATCTTTCTGTTCCACCAGTAAAAAATTGCTGTCCAGCATTAAATTCTATCTTTTCCCAACCAGCAGTTGCAAGTTGATATGTCCCACTCCAGCCAATTGACCAATTTGTACTGTCTTTTGAATACTCAATATTTAAAAAACAACTACTAGAAGGTGTATAGGCGTCAAACTCAAAATTTAATGCAGTGACACCTACAATATCAAACATTGGTGTCACTAAGTAATCATTGTAAGCGTTGTTATCAAGTATATCACTGTCATTCACAACAGCTACACAACTTCCTTTCGCAGGAATATTAAAATTGCCACCACTCAAAGCAGTCGTTGTACCTATTTCCCAACCTTGGCCATTCGAAGACGAATTCCAATTTGCTGGCACAGTACAATTATCAAAGTCTTCGTATAAGATTGTTTGTGACTGAGAGGAAACTGAGAACAATATTAAAACTGATAAAAGAGGCGATTTAATGGTTTTGATCGTCATAGATTAGAATTGGTTAGTCTAAAGACGTAATAAAGGGATTTGAAGTTGCTCGATATCATTTTGAGCACAAAAAAAGGCTTCACAAAATGTAAAGCCTTTTAAATATTATATATTGAATTTATTCTTCTTCGTCTTCAACAACCTTAGCGGGTGTGTAAATGGCAATCTTCTTAACTTTAACAGCAGCCATTCCTTTTTGACCTGGCTCTAACTCAAACTGAACCTTATCACCTTCAGCAATTGGTTCTCTTGAGTTATTGATATGCACAAAGTAAGAATCCTGAGAATCCTTATCCTTAATAAATCCATATCCTTTGTCGTCATTAAAGAAAGATACTTTCCCTTCGTGGATAGGATCCACTTCAGGCATATCTTCTTTTTTGTATCCTAACTGAATGTTTTCAGCTTTGATCACTTTTCTTTTCTTAGTCGGGTCTGGCGGAGTATCTGAAATAACACCATTCTCATCAACATATGCCATCATAGCATCCAATCCCGTATCAGCTCCATCAGATGCTTCTTTACGAGCAAGCTTCTTAGCTTCCTTCTCTTTTCTCTTTTGTGCTTTTTTCTTTTCTTTTTCTTTCTTTCCGAAAGTTTCACTTGATCTTGCCATGTACTGTTATTGCTTAAAGTCAGGTATTTATTGTTTTTCTGACTGATGCAAAAGTAAATAAGAAATCTTAGAAATGAAATAAAACAAGCATTATTTAGTCATTTGGGTCTCTAATACACCACTTATCATCAACTTTTATCCTTCTAAACTGTTCTTGTCAAGTATCAGACTTTCGACCCTATCTTTGCAAATAAGGAAAACCGTTTTGATGCGTCAAAATATTTTAAATCTAATCAAATAAACGAAAATGAAAAAGATACTATTAACAGCAGTAGTTATGCTATCAGGGCTAATGTCGGCGAATGCACAAGTAAAATCACCACAACCAAGTCCAGCAGCTTCTGTTGATCAGACTATTGGATTAACTGATCTTGAGATTGATTACTCAAGACCAGGAGTTAAGGGAAGAACCATTTTTGGAGACTTAGTTCCTTTTGGTGAAGTTTGGAGAACAGGAGCTAACAAAGCTGTGCAATTCTCAACTTCAACTAAAATGAAATTTGGTGGAAAAGATATTGAAGCTGGAAATTATGCTTTATACACTGTTCCGAACAAGGATAGTTGGGATATAATCCTTTATGAAGAAACTGAAATCTGGGGGACTCCTGAAAAATGGGTTGATTCTTTAGAAGCAGCTAGAGTCAGTGCTAAGCCAACAACCTTAGGTGACAACGTAGAGTCTTTCACTATCTCTATAGATAACATTGTTGATGGATCAACTGCTGATATGAGTATCTCTTGGGCCAAAACAAAAGTGACTATTCAATTAGAAGCACCTACAAATGAGATTGCTCAAGCAAGTATTGACAATACTATGGCGGGCCCTTCTTCAAATGATTATTATAGATCAGCATCTTTTTATTTAGAACAAAAGAAAGATTTAGAACAGGCTCACACTTGGGTCAAGAAGGCAGTTGAAATGCGTGGTGAAGATGCATTTTGGATGTTAAGAAAACAATCTTTAATTGAAGCAGAATTAGGAAAGACTAAAGAAGCAATAGCGACTGCAACGCGTGCTATGGCATCTGCTGAAAAAGCAGGTAATGCTGATTATGTTAAGATGAACAAAGATTCAATTGCAGAATGGAGTAAGTAGTGTTCTCTATACGATTTTCTATTGTTTCACAATAAAAATCACTCGAACTGAACTACTTACATTAATCTAGCTTAGTTCAGCGATTATTCGAAGCATTGAAACTTAAAGATTTGTCAAGTCCTAAATAACCGATACAGATTATTAAAGGATTAAAAGAGGTTGTGCATTGCACGGCCTCTTTTTTTATGCTTCAGAGGTAGAAGGAGAATCAATAATTGAATCATCATCTATGATCGTAGGCTCTTGATCTCCAAAGATCTGTTGGAAGATTAGTCCTGCTATTATCGCAATGGCTGATCCGATCACATTGTACCAAAGGTATCCAAGCTGAAAGCTATCAGGAAAATATACTGTTGCGAAATGAAGGGCCAAAACAGAAATTTGAGCAGTAAGACCTGCTGCCAAGGCTGCACTTCCTTTAACTGATTTAAAGAAAAATGCCAATAAGAATACTCCTAAGATCGTTCCGTAAAATAAAGATCCTAAAATGTTAACGAGCTGAATCAAGTTCTCAAACATACCAGCTGTCAAGGCGATAATAATAGCTAGTATCCCCCATCCTACTGTCAATAATTTAGATACTCTTAAGTCTTTCTTTTCATCATCTGATTTTGACCAAAATTTCTTGTAAAAATCTATCGTGGATGTCGAAGCCAGGGCATTCAGTTCTCCAGCCGTACTAGACATTGCAGCAGAGAATATTACTGCCAACAACAGCCCTATTAAACCTGGTGGCAGGAAATTAAGGACAAAGGTGATGAAGATGTAATCGCTGTCTTTGTCTTCATATCCAGGATCATAGACGGACAGCTTTTCTTTGTATAGAATCCTAAGTGAATCTTGTTTTAATTGATAACCTTCAATTGACGAATAATCGTCATTATCTTCTTTTGATAGGGCGATTAGTTCTTCTTTCTTTAGCCTGAAGGTTGAATCATATTCTGCTTCTATTGCTGATAAAGTGTCGTGCTGTTCAGTCGTTATATCTGCTGTAGACACATTAAAAATGATTGGAGGTTTATTGAATTGGAAAGAGACAAACAACATTACTCCTATAAATAGAATGAAAAATTGCATTGGAATTTTCATCAGGCCATTAAACATTAATCCAAGACGAGATTCTTTCAATGTTTTCCCACCTAAGTAACGTTGAACCTGAGATTGGTCCGTTCCGAAATAAGACAGGAAGAGAAATAATCCTCCTGTTAATCCTGTTAGCAAGGTGTATTTTTTAGAAAGATCGGTGTCTAAATCAATGATTTCCATCTTCCCCAATTGTCCGGCAATATCAATTCCTTCTGAAACACTAACTGATTCAGGAAAGCTTTGGAGCACATAGTAAAATGCTAAGAACATCCCTCCCATTATCACACCCATCTGCCACTTCTGAGTCAGAGAAACGGCTCTACTTCCACCCGAAACGGTATATATTATCACCAATCCTCCTATAAGCAGACAAGTCAAAGTGAGATCCCAATCAAGCAAAGTTGAAAGGATTATCGCCGGTGCATAGATGGTAATTCCGGCGGCTAAGCCTCTACCCATCAAAAATAAGAAAGCAGTAAAAGCCCTTACTCTTTGATCGAACCTTTGTTCTAGATACTGATAAGCTGTATAAACTTTTAATCTATAATATATTGGAAGAAAGAATACGGAAATAATAATCATAGCTAGAGGCAATCCAAAATAGAATTGAATGAAACCCATTCCGCTCTCATAAGCTTGACCAGGAGTGGATAAAAAGGTAATTGCACTGGCCTGTGTAGCCATAATTGAAAGACCGATAGTCATCCAACCTTCTGAATTATTCCCTTTTAAATAGCCTTCTAAATTTTTGTTCTTTCTAGTCTTCCAAGTCCCATAAAGAACTATGGTAAGCAAGGTCAAAAGCAAGACTGTCCAATCAATCCAAGCCATTAATGATATGAATTAGTGATAAGTAGATATACTGCAATTTGAGCGCCTAGGAATAACATTAATCCCCAATACCATGCTTTCCAGTTGGTTTTGTCTTCTGATTCACTCATGGTTTATAACTCAATAAGTTTGCAAATAATCTGTACGCCCCAACTACACCATTTGGAAGCTCTCTAAAGAAGGATATTCCTGTGTAAACAAATTGACCTTTTCCATGTTTAGCAACTATCAGAGCGCCTTCTTGTGGGTCTTCTCCGATATCGTGCCAAGAAAATAAAGCTTCATATTCAGAACTCCAATCGCTAGCAAAGTACAATCCACGCTCCTGAACCCATCCTTCAAAATCATCTTTGGACAATTTATTCGGAGAATTTAATATTGGATGTTTCTTATTTAAGAAAGACACTTCAGCATCTTCTTCAGTTACTCTGTTTCTTGATAACTTAAATGGATATGGTCCGAATTCCTCGTCTCTTATCGCTCTTGAAGCCGTGTTATATTGCATTATCAAGTTCCCTCCAGCCTCAACATATTCATACAGTTTTGTGTTATAATTCATTAAACCTTCATGCACATTGTACGCCCTAATCCCAATCAATATTGTTTGATAATCTGAAAGATTAGCCGTTGCTAAATCAGAAATGGTAAGTTCTTCTACGTCAAATCCTAATTCAGAAATTGCTGCTGGAACGGCATCTACCACTCCAGTTATGTATGCTACTTTCCCCTTATTGATGGCAGCATCCAACTTAATACATTTGATTTTAGAAGGATTAATAAGAGTTTGGGTTGGAATATGATCATAGGCGATCTCTTGGTATGACTGAATAATTTCTCCCAAACCATTCGTTAGGTTTAAGTTTCCATCAATACTTTCGTCAGAAGAAGTTACTTCAAACTCCAGCCATTTTTCTTCGTGTTTTCCACTAATATCAAAAGGAACACTCGAGGGAGTAATCGTCCAACCTTTAGGTCCAGAGATGTTCAGCGTTTCATTTAACTCATTTGCAAATGAATGTATCTTCACCTTTATTTTTTTTGATTCTCCAGGTTTTACTAGTGTTATTTTCTGATCAAAATTGGCAGTAAACCTAGGTGTACAGACCAAGTCTCTTCTTTTTTCACCAAAATCGGGTACTCTCCATTTGTATTCAACTGGCAAATCAATCACTACAGATTTATCATTGATAGTCAAGCTAATAGAAGTCGTCAACGAAGGTAATGCTTCAGCTGAACCAAGCTCAGAATCATTATCAACATTGAACACATCTCCAAAATCATTTCTTAGCCAATATGGCCCTCCAAGAATAGTTTTAGGTGTGAATTCAAATTCCTCTGAAAGTTCTTTATTCCCTTCTAATTGGGCGCTTTTAGATTTCACTTTTGCTCCATTAATACTGATTGTACTTAGTTGCACTTTTTGATTAGATCGATTGATAGCGTTAAATTTTAGCTTAACTACTTCTCCTGAAATAAATGAGTAATCAGAAGACACCACTTCTAAATATAGGCCTAAACAATCTTGGATTAACCTGTTACAACGTTTTAACTTCTCACTTTTTAAAGAAGATTCCTTCATTTTATTGAGCTCTTCCTGAATGTTTAAGAGATAAGGGACATTATTTTCTGGATTCACAAAGTCAAATGACGCTAAAAGCTCTTCAAAAAGTTTATCCGTATTCTCATTCACTTCTGAAGCCCATGTTTTATCGTTCTTCTCAAAGAATGACTCCTTGAGTTTTAGGCCTTCTAGGTGCTGAAAGTATTCAATACGCTCTCCTCTTTCAACTACAGCACCAAAACCCTGACATTTATGTTCTGACCTTGCTAAAGTTCCAATCTCATTATAAGACATGCCTAACTGTGGATTGTATCCACCAATATCTGCGACCATGTAATCATCATTTCCTTTGGCGCTATCTACTATCTCTTTATTCCACCAATAAGAAGTGTTCCAATACAAAGAAGTGGCCTGCCATGTTCCAAATTGAGCTACTTGATTAGGTTCATAATTTTTATCAGCCGCCTTTGAGAACGCTTCTATTGCAAGCAAAGCTGAGGCGGTGTGATGTCCATGTCCAGCTCTTTTGTCAGGAGGAAACCTTGTAATGATAACGTCTGGTTTAAATTCTCTGATGATTCTAACTACATCTGACAGAATCTCAGCTTCACCCCACTTTTCTAACGATTCAGAAGCCGACTTTGAATATCCAAAATCTACGGCCCGACTAAAATATTGATTCGCACCATCAAACGATCTAGCAGAAAGCAGTTCTTGAGTTCGCAGAACACCCAATTTCTCTGAAAGCTCATCCCCGATTAGGTTTTGTCCTCCATCACCCCTCGTTAAAGATAAGTACGCAGTTTCTGCCTTTTCACCAAGAGAAAACCATGCTAGAGCCCTTGTGTTTTCATCATCAGGGTGCGCAGCTATATAAAGTACTCTTCTAAAAGAGTGTAGCTTTTGAAGATCAAGGTATAGTTCAGAAGCTGATTTATTAGAAAAGCCGGTAAGGCTTAGATTCAGTAACAATAAAGTAATTAGAATTCTCATAAATGATTTATTGGTTTCAAAATTAGCGATTTTAGAATTGCTTTGAGGCTTTAATTTATAGGCGGTATTACAACAGATTAAATCTACTCTGACTTCACGATTGTAATTGTTAATTACTTCTTCTATTGTGTACGTTTTTGTCCCTAATGAAATGTTATCTTAGAGAACCCTTTCTAACCCTATGAAAAAAACATTTCTTTTTAGATTCTCGGCGGTCTTAATTATAGGTTTAGTAGGCTTCTTCGTAATTACATCTCAATACAAGTCGATTCAACTTGAGCAGCAATTGGAAGACTCTCATCATGCCATGGATTATGCTCAGGACTTGATCACTGGAAATGGCGATTTCCAGGTAATAAATGACGAATTGTATGCTGGCGCCATCTCTCTTCATGCGAGCCCAATTGTAGATTACGTTGAGCATTACACCGGTTTCGGTTGTGCAATCTTCAAAGGTAATGAAAGAGTTTCAACTACATTTCAGGAAGAAGGCTCGAATGAACTGACTATTGGCAGCCAAGCAAATGATGAAATTACGGATCTGGTTATAGACCATGGTAACGAATTTGAAGGCATCTCCGAAACCATTGGAAAATCTCGGTTAGTCTATTACAAACCTCTTTTTGGTCCAAACAATGAAAGTGTAGGGATGGTGAGCGTCTTTAAAGACTATTCCGTTTTCCAAAGCTCATTTATGTTTTTCGGCATTATTGTGGGTACTACAATTTTTGCTCTTGGCGGATTTCTAATCTTGATGCTGTATGTATCTGAGAAGAAAAGTGGGAGACTATTAAAGATGCAGACTGATTTAATTAGTTCTAACGCTGGACTAATTAAGTCAAAATCACAGACTGAATTGCTTTCAATAGTAGCCGAAAACACACAGCAATCAGTAATTATAACAAATAACAGTGACGTTATCGAATGGGTTAATATTGCATTTGAATCCACCTTTGGCTACAAAGCTTCCGAAGTGATAGGAAAGAAAATCGCTGCTATAATCGGTGGTCCAAAAACAGACATTGGCACCATTAGAGCCATTGATGAAGCCATTTTCAAAAAGAAAGAGCCAATTGATGTCGTAGTTTTAAATTATAAAAAAGACAAAACAGAATTCTGGACCAAAGCCTATATCACTCCAGTTTTTGATGAAAATGGTGAGCTCGCGAGATATGTCACAACAAGTACGGATATCACCAATGAGAAAAAGATTCAAGACTTGCTAGAACAAAGTGAAGCCAACTTTAGACAGATTGCCGATACAATGACAGATGTCTTTTACTTATATAATATCGAAGAAAAGAAGTATGAGTTCATGAGTGATAATTCGGTAGAGGTAATGGGAGCTGATCCTCAGTTTTATTATGATGGAAAAAAGTATACTGACAAATTTGTTCACTCAGCTGATAAAGAGCTTCTTTATGAGTCAAACACGAAAATAGATCGAGGCGAAGCTTATGATATTGAGTACCGCGTTATCATTGAAGGTGAAACTAAGTGGTTGAGAGAACGGTCGTTCCCAATTATAGATGATAAGAGAAGAGTCTCAAAGAATTCTGGTATTGTAAGTGACATCACAGTATCTAAAAATATTTCAAAAGAAATTGAACAGAATTTCCTCAGCAACAAAATAATGGCTGAGTTAGGGACAAAAATTACTGAGGAGATTAATGTTAAAAAGATCATTCAGTTTACTCATGAAAAGCTCGTAGAACTAATGGATGCCGAGAGTTTTGCAATTGGTATTGTCGACCGAGATAAAAACGAACTTGAGTTTCCATATTTTATAGATCATTTTAATTATTTTGAGAAAGTTAGTTATAGTTTAGAAGCTAATATATTAGCTACCATCTGTATAAAATCAGAGAAGGACGTCATCATACAAGACTTTGAAAACGAAATTGAATCTCTAACAGGAGAACCTTTAGATAAAACTGAGGGAGAACTACCTAAATCGGTGATTTACCTTCCAGTATTTTCTAAGAAAGAAGTAATCGGTGTGATCACGGTGCAGAGTTCAAAGAAGAATGCGTACACCATGAATCAAGTTGAACTGCTCAGAGGACTCTCAGTTTACGTATCCAATGCTCTCACAATGGCACAAGATTTTGAATCTCTTGAAGATCAGGTTGAAACGAGAACTGAGGAAGTGTTTTCTCAAAAAGAAAAAGTTGAGATGGCCTACAATGACTCCCAACTATTAGGACAGATTGGGCTAGATATTGCCTCATCAATTGAATTTGAAGAGGTATTTGAAAAGATTTACAAGAACCTGAATAAGCTCATTGATGCCGAAATTTTTGGGATCAGAATGCTAGACAGCGAACTGGGAGAGGTTGACTATAAATATGAAATAGAATCAGGACAAAGAGAAGAGTCTATGCGAATTTCTATGAGTGACAAAGATAATTATACAGTTTGGTGCATTGAGAATGAAAAGGAAATATTCATTAATGATAATATCACTGAATACAAGAATTATGTAAAGCAAATTAGAGTAGCTGCCGGTGAAATGCCAGCATCTTTAATCTTTTGCCCAATACTTTACAAAGAAGCTGTTATAGGCGTGATCACTGTGCAAAGTTTAAAAAAGCATGCCTACAAAAAAAGAGCCTTGAATATATTGCAAACTTTGTCTTCATATTGTGGAATTGCTTATGCAAATTCTCAAAGGTTTGATATGCTCCAAAGAAAGATTGAAGATAAATCCTAAAGTCCTCCTACCCTATTTAAGAAGGATCTCATTTCAATAAGGCAGTCATCACAGAAGTAAAAAGCTGAATGATCTAAATCTGGAATAGCCCGCAATAAATTAGTTACACCTACTTTTTGAGCCTTTTTATGAATCAATCCTGAACCTTCAGTTTCAATCAAAGTCTCACCGGTCAATCCACTATTAAAGGGAACAGTTAAGTCAGCCGTTCCATGAACACTATACAAAGCAGGTTCACCTTTATTCACAAGTTCTGCAGAATGCAAGGAGCCTGCAATATTCACCACGCCTTTAATCTTTGAAGAGTTTCCTGGATTACCACTATTACCTTCTAGGCTACCATTCATTTTCACATATTGAGCTAATTCAGCCCCCCCCATCTCGAGGACGTCATTTGTCGTATTCGCATACGCGTAGTGCAGGCTTGTTATTGCTCCTGCAGAATATCCACCCACAAAAATATTATCTGAATCTATCTTGTATTCATTGCTTTCTTTTGTGAAGTAACGAACTGCAGCTTTCATGTCGCTAACCGCATCAATAACAGCAATTTTTGGTGTCATAATGCTATCTACTTCAATATCAATAAGTCTATAATTGATTGAAACTGCGACATAACCAGATTTTGCAAAAAACTCACATTCTTCAGCAAAGCTTGCCTTATCACCAAAGATGAAATAGCCCCCATGAGCAAAAATAATTAAGGGACGCTCTGTGTTCAAATCCCCTTTAGGCATATAAATATCCATTATCAATTTCTGGTCTACTCCACCTTGAGTAGTTGCTTGACCATAAACTACATTCTTCTTTGAATCAATTTCATTGAAGTATTCACAGTGATACCTGCTTGTGTCTTGAGCAGTGGATAAGAAGCTCATAAAGAAAATGGAACAGAAGAAAACTAATCTAGTCATATGAATTTTTTATTTAAATATATTAAAAAGACCACAAGATGTTGAATGATGTGGGCTTAATTTATTTTGCTTTTTAGGATTAGCCCATATTGACCATATTGTACAAACCAATTTTAGTGTCGGAATGTCAAGGTAAATGTGGACGATCTTTAAACATGCTTGAGCAGCTTCCATACTTTCAGCTTCAACGATTTCATATTCAGAAACTTCTTTGTTTGATTCGCACCTATTGGCACAACTGTTGACTCTTGACCAGTTGCTAATGAAGCTCCGAAATCAATGATACCAGAATCATTCTTTTCTCTCCATGCCAGACAAGGTTCCATCCAGCCATTTTTTCTTCTGGAGTTGCTGTCGCCATTTTCGCCAATGCCGTAGTTAGTCAATAATAATTTGCCATAACTTCTCTTTTTTTAAGTTAGTTCCCCTCTAAGGAATGAGTTTTTCGGCAAGGTAAAATTAGAAGAATAATTGTCTATTTAAGAAAGTCAGAAAGGACAGCCCACTGAGAATTTATTTATCTGTTTGATCCTCATAGTGAAAACCTCAAACTGTTTATTACCAGGGAGGTAAAATGATTCTGTTTTATAGGCAGCTTGTTTCCTTTTCTTCGTTTTGCCAGAACAGACATTTCTTAAATGAGTTCTTCTCCTGAGCTTAGAAAGTTTTAGCTCTTTTCTATTATGACTCATTTTAGCTTTTTTAGCTTTTAGCATACTAAAGAGAACTGAACTTGAAAAACTATAATACAATCCAGCATTTGAATCTTGATGATAAAAATTAAAGACCGTTAAATCTTGTGTTGATTCCATGAAGTAATTTAATCTATCCTCTTGTGTTTTAGTTCTAGTATCACTACCATAGCTTTTGAGCTCTTTGATAAATTCAGTTTTATAGATATTGAAGTCGAACACGAAGCTAACTGTGTCAAGTTTATTGATTTTTTGAACATGAATAATTCTGGCGGCCGACCCAGAAACTATGAATAAACTGAAAGCAAGAATCAAGAAAATGCTCTTCATCAGAAAGTCCTCCTAGTTTTTATGAATAATGCTCTTGCATTGGTTCGAAGTAATGAGCAGTCCAGCCGTCTTGATACTTTTTACCGTCTCCAATTTGGAGGTCGGTTTGAATCAAAGTGATTTTACATTTACCTCCTTCAATATTTTTCAAAGATATCTCTAGATGAGAATCTTGAACTGACTCAGGAAACTCAACCGTTCTCCATTTCTGAACAATTTTAGAATTCTCAATAAGCTCTACATTCTTTCCTGAGATATAACCGTCCCAAGCCGAAAATACTGTATCGGTCTCTGGACTACATTCTGCCTCTCCACCAGTCATCTCACTGTGACCTTCTGAGTTCAACCAGTCCTTATAAATTCTTTCTGCAGTTGCGTTAATTTCAACACTCATTTCTATTTTATCCATAGCTATTTCATTGATAATTGAATTCTCTTTCTTTCTAAATCTACTGATTTTACCGTTACGTTAACCCTTTGATTAAGAGAAACATATTCTTGAACATTGCTAACAAACTCGTTCGCTAACTCAGAGATATGAACTAATCCTGACTCTTTCAATCCAATATCGACAAAAGCTCCGAAATTGGTAACATTGTTAATTACACCACTTAGCTTCATCCCTGGAATCAACTCTGACATGCTTGAGATATCATTTCTCTTGGCTTCCTTTAGTTCCTTTCTTGGATCCCTTGTTGGTTTTTGCAGTTCATTTACTACCATTTCAATCGTGTGTTGATCGAACTCATCTGAAAGGTTTTCTATTTGAGAATCTTCAATGAGGGTTTCTTTAGATATCAGGGCTTCAACAGTGGTTTTGTGAAATTTAGCGATCTGTTTCGCTAGTGGATATGACTCGGGGTGGATAATCGTGTTATCCAAAGGATTACTTCCATCCTCTATTCTTAGAAAACCAGCTGATTGTTCATAGGTTTTCTTCCCCATCTTCGGAACCTTCAAGAGCTCTGAGCGAGAACTAAAACCTCCAATTTCATTTCGGTAAGTAATTATGTTTTTTGCTAGAGTTTCGCCTAAACCAGAGACATGGACTAGGATTGGATAAGTTGCAGTATTCAATTCTACACCAACATGATTAACACAATGTTCTACCACTTCATTTAATTTCTGTTTTAGCAATGGTTGATTGACATCATGCTGGTACTGCCCTACACCGATTGACTTTGCATCAATTTTAACCAGTTCTGCTAAGGGGTCCATTAGTCTTCTACCGATTGAAATTGCTCCTCGCACTGTAATATCTAAAGTAGGGAATTCTTCTCTTGCAATTTCTGAAGCAGAGTAAATGCTGGCTCCTGCTTCATTAACACTGAAGATTTTAATTCCTGAATTACCGAAAACTTTACGACATAATTTCTCCGTTTCAATACCTGCAGTTCCGTTCCCTACAGCTATAGCCTCTATTTTATGTGCTTCAACCAAGTTTCTCAATATCTGTTCAGCTTCCTTAACTTTCTTTTGTGGAGGATGAGGGAATATTGTTCTATTCTCGAGGTACTTTCCTGTCTCACTCAAAACAGCGACTTTACATCCTGATCTAAATCCTGGGTCAAGTGCAAGAGTTCTTTTACCTCCTAGAGGTGATTGTAGTAAAAGTTGTTTCAAGTTTTCAGCAAAGACGCTTATAGATTCAGAGTCTGCTTCTTCCTTTATCGTTTTTTTGAATTCACTTTCGAATGAAGGTTGCAACACCCTCTTATAGGCCTCTTG
>JBLFXO010000020.1:0-21318 GCA_047609865.1 Arenicella sp. | reverse complement strand
TCAGGGTGTGGTAGATGCAGATACTTCTTTTACATGGTTTGAAGTAAATATGACTTCGGCATTTGGATCACCTGCATGTTATTTAGATTTATGGGCAGATTCAGCAGACATGCAAAATGTAAACTTTGCTTTCGGGGCTGATAATCCAACTCCAGTTTTTGATTTTAGAGGAAGGACGTCTTTTTACAATATGACCTCATTATTAAATACGACCACCTATGATACCATTAAAGTGAACGGTGATATTCTAGCCCCTGTTGAGTTTTACTGTGAAGAGGTAAACGGTATTTATCATATTGAAGCTATCATTCAAAACATAGATTCTACCTCTTATTTGTATCGATTTGAAACGTTTGGGACAGGCGAATATGACTTATGGTCAGGAGCATGGCTCGGTGCTTCAGACATTAAAAGTACTGGACTGCCTACTGTGGGTGCTTTTCCTGACATTGTTCATTATCATGCGCCAGACACACTTATGACAACAGTAAGTTCATGGACCTGTTCTCCTAAAGTAATAACGGTAGGTAATTTTGTAAATCAATTGATGTACATAGATTTTAATTCTGCGCCTTGGTTTGGCGTTTACGAACCAGGTTATTTGAGTGTTAACTCATCAAAAGGACCAAACAGACAGGGTGTGATAAAACCTGATGTTGCTGCTCCTGGCGATTTGATTATGGCAGCTTGCCCTTTGTGGTTATCCGCTTCTTTACAAGGATCTAACCCTTCAATGCTTGCAGAGGGTGGTCAACATGTGAGAAACGGTGGGACTTCAATGGCTTGTCCTGTGATAGCAGGAATTGCTGCATTGTACTTAGAGAAATGTCCTACTTCAACTTATCAAGATTTATTGGATGACTTGCATGCCTTGGCCCAAGGAGATCTTCAAACTGGTCTGACGCCTAATTATGGATTTGGATATGGACGAATAGATGCATTTGAACTAGTTACAAATACGAACTTTGACGCTTTGCTGATGGGAGACACTCTCATTTGTGATGACCCATTACTTATTGAAACCGTTGCGAATGACTACGCAACTTACTTATGGAGCACAACAGAAACGACATCATCCATTCTTTTAGATGAAACAGATACTATTTCAGTTACTGTTATAAATATGCAAGGTTGTGAGGATGATTCAGACACCTTATTTGTAATCAAAGGTCAACTACCGACTTTCCCTGTAATCAATGAAATTGGAGGAGGTTTAATTACTTCTCCTGCGGACTCTGTTCAATGGTATTTAGATGGAATGGCAATTGACAGTACAAATTCACAATATTACAACCCTGATACTTCAGGTTTTTACTCAGTAGAAGTTTTTGGACCTGAAGGTTGTTCTTATTTATCGGATGAATATGAAGTAGACTACACGCAAATCACGGAGCTGCAAGAGAATGAATTTATAATACTTCCTAATCCATTTCAAGATTACTTCAGCATTATTAAGAGTGACTTTGATGACATCAGTTTTTATGTAACTGATCTTTCAGGGAAGCGGGTTTATAACTTTACAGAAGTTAATTCTAGTGAGCTCTTCATCAGCGTTGACATGAATTCAGCTGAAAGTGGAATATATTTTTTAACGATCTATTATTCCAACAATTTCAATACGTTTAAATTGATAAAAGAATAATCACTATTTTTACCCAAATTTTTTGAATGGATATTAAAGGAATTATTGCTATTTCTGGGAAACCAGGATTATTTAAAGTTGCTGCTCAAGGCAGAAACAATATCATAGTAGAATCATTGGATACTGGAAAGAAATTTCCGGCCTTTGCTTCTGACAAGATCTCTGCTTTAGAAGATATTTGTATTTACACTTATGAAGAAGATGTTCCTTTGGTAGAAGTATACACAAAGCTTGCAGAAGCAGAAGGGTATAAAAAGTCTATCTCTCATAAAGAAACAGCAGTAAAGCTTAGAGAACATATTCAAACTTATCTTCCGGATTATGACGAGGACAGAGTTTATGATCAAGATTTAAAAAAACTATATCAATGGTATAACCTTCTTTGTGATAACGGACTCGTTGTTAAAGAGAAAGAAGAAAAGCCAAAGAAAAAGACTACAGCAAAAAAAGCAGCTGAAGAAGAAGAGTAAATCTGTCTTCAATTAAAATATTAGGAACGCTTCTCAATTTGGGAAGCGTTTTTTTTTAACTTTAAATTCAACAAAGCACTAAGATGAAAGTAAGTCGTAAACCAAGAATATTTATTGCAGAGGATTTAAAAATTGAAAAATGGGAAGATGTCCAACCCTATTTCGAATCGCTAATAACAGAAGAGATTTCTTCTTTAGAAGAATTTAAAAGTTGGCTGGCGAAGAACAGTGAATTGGAAGCTGTACTTGAAGAAGACATGGCCTGGAGATACATCAACATGACAATTGATACGACAGATGAGAAAGCAGACAAGGCTTATAAAACTTTCGTTACTGAAATCAATCCTAAGTTGGCTGAGCCTTCAAACCAACTGAATGAAAAGCTCAACAACAGCCCTTACAAGTCTGATTTAGATGATAATGCGAATAAAATCTATTTCAAAAAGATTCAAACAGCAATCGATCTATTTTGTGAAGACAATATTCCTTTACAATCAAAATCACAGACCTTGGGTCAAGAATATAGTGGAATTATTGGAGCTCAACTTATAACCTATAAAGGAGAAGAATTGACTTCTCAACAATCTGCTAAATTTTTGAAAGACCCGGATAGAGCGGTGAGAAAGGAAGTCTATGATTTACTGGTTGAACGAAAGAAAGTTGATCATGATAAGTTAGAAGACATATTTGATCAATTAGTTGCAATTAGACATGAGATTGCAACTAATGCTGGTTTTGAAAACTACCGAGATTATAAGTTCAGAGCAATGAATCGTTTTGATTACAATGTTCAAGACTGTTTAGATTTTCATTCATCAATAGAAGAACATATAGTTCCGATTTACAAGAAAATTCAACAAGAGAAATTAGATAAATTTGGTTTTGAGAAATTCAAACCATATGATGGAAGTGCTGATCCTGAAGGAAAACAACCACTTAAACCATTTGAAACAGGAGATCAATTGCTTAATCAAACGATTGAAGTATTTGATAAAGTTGATAGCTACTTTTCAGATTGTTTGAAGACCATGAAAGAAATGGGTCATCTAAACTTAGAATCTAAGAAAGGAAAAGCTCCGGGAGGATACAATTATCCACTTTATGAAATTGGAATCCCGTTCATTTTTATGAACGCCGCTGGTTCTGCAAGAGACGTCATCACAATGGTTCATGAAGGAGGGCATGCCGTTCATTCTTTCTTAAGTAAAGATTTGGAATTGACTTCATATAAGAGTTTCCCATCTGAAGTAGCGGAGTTGGCATCCATGTCAATGGAACTTTTGAGCATGAAATACTGGGAGACTTATTATCAATCTCAAGATGATTTAAAGAGAGCAAAGAAAGAACATTTAGAATCTATCTTAATGGTATTGCCATGGGTAGCGACTATTGACGCATTTCAGCACTGGATATATGAGAATCCTGCTCACAGCAGAACAGATAGAACTGAAAAATGGCTTGAATTAGGAAAGCGATTTGGAACAGGACTTACAGATTGGGATGGCTATGAAGACGCCAGAGATTACGCTTGGCATAAGCAATTGCATTTATTTGAAGTTCCATTCTACTACATTGAATATGGCTTTTCACAGTTAGGAGCGCTTGGAGTATGGAAGAACTCTTTAGAAAATGAAGCTACTGCCATTGAGCAGTATAAGGCTGGACTCTCTCTTGGTTATACAGAAGACATTAAGACAATCTACAAAACTGCTGGAGTACAATTTGACTTCTCCTCAGAAAACATCAAGGCAATATCTGAAATGATCGTAGATCAGCTGGGAAAGATCTAATGATCATTGATCTCGGAAATATTAATAGTCCTCAAGAGCTTCATTTGAAGTTGAAAACTGCATTTCAGTTTGGAGATGACTATGGGATGAATTGGGATAGTTTTTTAACTTTTCTAAAACGAGAGGAAGAAAACCTTCCTTATGAAGTTATTCTGAGAAACTGGAAGGCTTTAGAGCATTCTTTCCCAACAGATGCTGAACTCTTTAAAGAAAGAGTGGCTGACTTTAATAGAGATGCCTTAGAAGTTGAAATAGGCATAGAGCAAGTGTTTTAATAGAAAAATAAGAGCAAAAAAAAGCCCCCAAATTATGGAGGCTTGTTGTTAATTTAAATTTAACTCAACTTTAGTTTTTTTAGACTTTAAAACTTCTAACGATTTTGAGAAGGCCAAGATGTTGTTGAGTGTCTCTTTACTCGGCGAGCTCTTCGTTTTATTAGATGTCAATACGTCTCCAGTGTAGATTTTTTGCATACGCAATATTCTCGTTTTTTAGTTTATATACAGAATAAACGCAATGACTTTCAACATATTGTGTGAGAACAAAAAAAAATCCTGAATCAATTGAAACAGGATTTAATTAAATTATGTGAAACTCTTTATTTACGCGGTAATTGAGACTTCATGCTTTTCAATTAATTTTCTCAAATTAATTAATGCATATCTCATTCTACCTAAAGCAGTATTGATACTAATATCATTTTGCTCAGCGATATCTTTAAAGCTCATGCCTTTAAATATTCTATTCTTTAATACGTTTCGTTGTTCTTCTGGTAAGAACTCAACCAATCTTACTACATCAGATTCAATTTGATCTTTGATCATATCATCCTCAACGTTGTTATCTGTTAGGCTCAGTACAGAAAAGATATTGAATTCTTCGCTCTTAGAACTGGATTCAGATATCATTTTCATCTTCTTAGATTTTCTGAAATGGTCTATTACTAGATTATGTGAGATCGTTAATACCCAAGGCAAAAACTTACCTTCTTCGTTATAAGAACCATTTTTGAATGTTCTAATTACTTTGATGAATACTTCTTGAAAAATATCATTCGCTAAATTTTCGTTGCGAATTTTTGACATAATGTATCCAAACACTCTGTCCTTGTTTCTATTCAATAAGATCTCAAATGATTTTTCGTCTCCTGCAAGGTAACTACGAATAAGTTCCTTATCTGTTAATTTTGCATTTCCCATAATCTACTCTTATAGCTTTACGCACATCTATGACGTACTTCAGCTGATTTCAACATTTCTAATTAAAAGAGTAAATTTTTATCTATAGGCGTTTCAAATTTTAACGTTAGTGCTTCAAATATAAAGCTTTTAGCATAGCTTTCAAAATTCAGTCTCCAAATTTGGTGACAATTGAATGAACTGTGCTTCTGATTGAGTTAACGGTAAGTAAGTATGAAAAGGTTGGGTTGCTAGGTCGTGTTTATTCAATTTTTTGATTCACAAACAAGACCAGAACGACAGATAACGCTTAGTAATCAACCACTTAACATGAGTCTAAAAAGATTTTAAAAAAAATGAAATTTTCACTTCATTGGCTTCAGGATTCATTAATTTTATGATTCAAACTAATCTAAAAGATGCCAACAAAGAAAGTCATTGAAATAAAGGGAGCTAGAGTGCACAACTTGAAAAACATTGATGTAACGATTCCCCACAATGAGTTTGTGGTTATTACTGGATTATCGGGTTCTGGTAAAAGCTCACTGGCCTTTGACACCTTGTTTGCTGAGGGTCAGAGACGCTATGTCGAATCATTATCTTCTTACGCCCGTCAATTTTTAGGAAGGTTAGATAAGCCTGATGTAGATTACATAAAAGGGATTTCACCTGGGATAGCAATTGAGCAAAAGGTGATTTCAAATAATCCGAGATCAACTGTTGGAACTGTTACGGAGATTTACGATTACTTCAAGGTATTGTTTGCTAGAATAGGTAAGACCTACTCCCCCATTTCAGGAAAAGAAGTTAAGAAGCATTCAGTGACTGATGTCATTGAATTTGTAAAGACCTTTGATGAAGGTGAACGGTACATGGTGTTAGCACCATGGAGATTGAAAGATGATTACCCAACAGATAAAGCCGTTGAAATGTTAAGTTCTCAGGGCTTTACCAAAGTTTTTGTAAGTGGTGAGTCGCATGACTTAGATAGTTTCGATATAAAGAATTACAAAAAAGGAAAGAGCTTTATAATAATTGATAGACTGAGTCACATCAAAGAAGATGATGATTACTATTCTAGAATTGGAGATTCAATACAGACTGGATTCTATGAAGGATTTGGTGATTGCATCATCCACAGATTAAAGGACAAAAAGAATAAAGATTTCTCTAGCAGATTTGAATTAGATGGGCAAGTTTTTGTTGAGCCTTCAATCAACTTCTTCACATTCAATAATCCATATGGGGCATGTAAAACATGTGAAGGATATGGATCAACAATTGGTATTGATCCTAATTTGGTAATACCAGACAAGGCTTTGAGTATTTATGAAGATGCCATTGCTCCTTGGAAAGGTGAAAAGATGTCAGAATGGAAACATTCGTTCGTGGCAAATTCTGCAGAGTCGAAATTCCCGATTCATAGACCCATTTCAGAATTGACTGAAGCCGAATGGGATCTGCTATGGGAAGGAGATAAAAAGATAAAAGGTCTGAATGATTTCTTTACCTTCTTGCAATCCAAATCTTACAAAATTCATTATCGTATCATGCTTTCAAGGTATAGAGGTAAAACTCTTTGTCCTGATTGTAAAGGAACAAGACTTAGAAAAGAAACGAATAATGTAAAGATAGACGGGCATTGCCTTTCACAGCTAATGTTATTGCCTGTTGATGAATTGAATGATCTCTTTAAAACAATCAAACTAGATAAATATCAAAAAGAAATTGCCGAGCGATTACTTATAGAAATTGAGAATAGATTGGGTTACCTGAATGAAGTTGGACTTGGATATCTAAGTTTGAATAGACAGTCTTCAACCTTATCCGGTGGTGAATCGCAACGAATCAACTTGGCTACCTCATTGGGATCTTCACTAGTAGGTTCTATGTACATTTTAGATGAGCCAAGTATCGGCCTTCACCCAAGAGACACTGCGAGATTAATTGGAGTTTTAGAAAGATTAAAGGCGGTAGGCAACACAGTGATTGTAGTAGAGCATGAAGAAGATGTAATGATGGCTGCAGATCAGATTATTGATATCGGGCCAAAAGCTGGAATATTTGGAGGAGAAATTGTTTTTCAAGGAAAACACAAGGATCTACTCAAGGCTAAGAACAGCTTAACAGCAGATTATTTAACAGGAAGAATTGTAATCCCGATTCCAGCAAAAAGGAGAAAATTAAACTCTTTCATTTCTATGAAAGGAATGAGAGAAAACAATCTCAAGAATATTGATTTAAAAATTCCTCTGAATGGATTAGTTGGGATTTCTGGGGTTTCTGGATCTGGAAAATCTACCATAGTGAAACAGATTCTTTACCCCGCTTTATTGAAGGTGCTGGGTAAATCAAGCAATAAGATTGGTGACTTTGATGGATTAGAAGGAGACTTGAAGCGGATTGAAGATGTTGAAATGGTTGATCAAAACCCGATTGGAAGATCTTCAAGGTCCAATCCTGCAACATACGTAAAAGCCTTTGATTACATCAGAGACTTGTTTGCTAAGCAACAGCTCTCTAAGATGAGAGGATACAAGTCTGGCTTCTTTAGCTACAATGTACCTGGAGGAAGATGTGAGACGTGTAAAGGTGAAGGGGACATAACAATCTCTATGCAATTTATGGCAGATGTCAAATTACAATGTGAAGAATGCAAAGGAGAACGATATTCACAAGAGTGTTTAGAAGTAACTTATAAAGACAAGACAATATCAGATGTTCTGAATTTATCAATTGAAGAAGCAATAGAATTTTTTCAGCAACCGGCAGGGCCTGAAGCAAGGGTTATTGAGAGAATCCAACCACTTTTTGATTTAGGTTTGGGATATTTGAAACTAGGACAATCTTCAAGCACCATGAGTGGTGGAGAAGCGCAGAGAGTTAAATTGGCATCTTTCTTAAACAGAAGTCAAAAGAAACAGACTCCTACTCTATTCATATTTGATGAACCTACGACAGGTTTACATTTTCATGATATTGACAAACTTATTATCGCCTTTCAAGAGTTAATTAAACTAGGACACAGTGTGTTAGTTATAGAGCACAACATGGAGGTTCTTAAATGTGCTGATTGGATAATTGATGTTGGACCGGAAGGTGGAAAAAAAGGAGGCCATGTTTTAGCCGAAGGAACACCTGAGGAACTAGTAAAAAATAAGAAGTCATATACTGGGATGTATCTGGCTGAGAAAATCAAATAGGATGGAATATAAAACGAAACAAGTAGGTTGGGTTGTAGTGGGTGTAACTGTTGGAATTGCTGTAATTATAGCGACAACTAGCTTTATTCTTTTGGGTACTGATCAAGAATTCACCTCAATGGCAATCTTTATGATAGGTCTCTTCGCTGTCTTACCTTTGTTATTTGGAACGCTTGAAACAACTGTAAATGCTAAAGAGATCAAAATTAAATTTGGAATCGGTTTGATCAAGAAAACTATTCCAAAGAGTTCGGTAAAAGGAATGAAGGTTGTGAAAAATAAATTTGTTTACGGTTGGGGAATAAGATTTACACCACACGGATGGCTTTGGAACATAGCCGGCTATGATGCGGTTGAATTCGACATTAAAGACAGCAAACATAAATTTAGATTGGGTTGTAAAGACCCGAAAGAAATGATAAAAGAAATTAAGAAGAGAAAATAGTCTTTTTGATTCGGTAACTTTTCGCCTTTTTTTGGTTCTAAAATTGCAGTACAACAAACATGAAAATACTTTTCCTCTTTTCAATCCTTACGCTTTCGGCTTCTTTGGGCTTCTCGCAAAAAGAGAAAGACTCCTTGATTTCAATAATGGCGAATGATACGGTTATGGCCTATATCGGAAGCGCTCCGAACTATTACGACACTTCTGTATTATTGAAGTACTCAGGGACCGCCAAATTATTATTCAATGAACTTGTATCATTACATGCTTTAGATCCGGATGCCGTTGAAAGAACTCCTAAGACAATTTACATACCTCAAACGAACAGTCCTTATTGGGTTTACGGCACTTATAGTGTCTACGGCAACTTTCAACAAAAAGAAGGCTACGCACTCATTGAAATCTGGTTTAGCGCATACAATCGTCCTGGAAACTACAAAATGACAGGTGCCCCAGAGGTCTATCAAAAAATCGTCAACAGACTTTCGGGTAAATAGAAGTAATATTTTCTGAACCTTTTCAATTTCAATCTGTATGGAATCCTGATTCCATTTGCATCAAGTTGATGTACGTGATAAACTGCTAGTATGAAATTTCTTTTAAGCCTTCTTTTACTTTGTTCTATTTCTTCTTTTGCGGGAAGACATCAAGTTCTAAACCCAATCATAGAAAATGTCAGTCAAAAACTTGCTGTCATTCTTTTCACTGGTCATGAAGTGACAGAAGAAATGAGAGTTGCTTGCCATTTACTATACGCCGAAAGCCTTGTCAGATCAAAATCTACAGATCATTTGAATAGAACTCAAAAATTGAATAGAGAAAAGATGTGTGATCTTCTACACTATTATGCTGTAAGAGGTCAATACCCAAAAAACTATGATTATCCTGGCGAAAGAGCTCCCTGTTTTATTGATAAAGACGGCACCATTTGCGCAGTTGGTTATCTCATTGAACAAACAGAAGGTTTAGATATTGCGAATCAAATAAATGAATCATACCAATATGCCGACATTTATGAAATGGATCAAGATTTCATTGAGAAATGGGCATTTGAAAATGGTTTGACCATAGAAGAAGTTGCTATTATTCAACCAACTTATGATTGGAAACGTCCCATGGATAAAAGCACACATGTTGAATTTATAACTTCTCTTCGTCCCGCGGCCCAGCTATTCTTTGGGCTTCAACTTATGCATTTTCAAGAACGCTGGGGTGGGAAGTCCATCAGTCTTACGGGTTATGGCTTGTCATTTGAAATGCTGAAAGATGGAAATTTCGCAACGGGATTAAGAGGAACCGCCGCCTTTTTCAAAAGACGACACATCCAACCCTTGCTCGCTTTAAATGCAGATTACTTTTATGTCAACAACAGAGGTGGTGGAATCAATGTGACACCAGAAATGGGCGTACAATCATATTTCAGAATTAATAACCTACTGAAATTCTCTGGGCACCTTTCATATGGATACCACGCATCTGTAATAAATGGAGATAATTATACGCCAAACCGACACGATATTTCGTTGGGAGTAGGAATTGGTGTTCAATGGTAGTAAAGATTTGCTACTTTTGGCCTCAAATTCAGTCAGATGAGCAATTTTAGAACAGCAATTATTGGTGGTGGAAACTTAGGTCAAGCCATAGTTAACGGTTTACTATCAAATAAAAATATTGATCCAGCAAGCGTTACCCTCACTAGAAGAGACCTTCCAAAAATCCAGCATTTATCGGCCAAAGGAATCGAAGTGACTTCAAAGAATGTTGAAGCGGTGAAGAATTCTAAAATCATTATTCTAGCTGTGAAGCCTTATAATCTTGAAGGAATCTGTACAGAAATAAAGTCTTCAATTAAAACAGATCATCACATTGTTGTTTCTACTGTAAGCGGAGTTTCAATAGATCATTTAAAAGGATTATTAGGAGAGAACGTCACTATTTTCAGAGCTATGCCTAATACTGCTGCAGACGTTCAAGAGTCTGTGACTTGTTTATGTGGTGAAGAAAGTAAAGAATCTTATCAATTAGTTAAGATGTTATTTAACTGTTGTGGTTCAACCATTAAAATCAATGAAAACCTAATGGAAGCCGCTACTGTTCTTGGTGCTTGTGGAATTGCTTATGTTCTGAGATTCATGAGAGCCATGGTTCAAGGTGGAATCCAAATTGGTTTTGATGCGAAGACTGCTGAAGCAATAGTTAACCAAACAGTAATTGGAGCAGCTACTTTACTTACTGAAAATGGCAACCATGCTGAAGCAGAAATTGATAAAGTGACGACTCCAAAAGGATGCACGATAGCTGGTTTAAATGAAATGGAGCACAATGGATTTTCATCTGCTCTGATAAAAGGAATTACAACTTCGTTTGAGGAGATTGGGTGAAGAGATAATAGAATTTAGAGGCTAGATCCTAGATATAAGATTCAAGACTTAAGACCCGAGTTTATCGTAATTCAATATCAGATTTTATTGTTCCACCTTGATCACGAAAACCTTTCAAGACGCACCCATCCGGCAGAAGTGTTTTAATTCGTTCAACTTCTTCCTTATCAGCTTGAATGTAAGGCCAACAGCAAGAGTAGTAATGAATGTCAACTTCTTTTAATTTCTTATTTCCTTTGAGCGAACATTCAAAAGGTTGAAACTTCTCACCCATTCTAATTGTCATTTTAAACTTCTCTATGTGCGGTAAAGAATCAAGCAGACAAGGTGAAATTGCCTTTTCACAAAAAACTTCAATACAAGTCAACCAAGTCATCTTGCAAATTATTTCTTCAAACTCTTTAACAGTTGAATTGCAATGGAGGGATTCTAATGACTTCATATCCAACAATTCAATTGGCAGTTCCATTTTTACTTTGGAATCAATGAGGTCCAGGTCTTTGAGATTTTCTAATAGAAAAACTTCAGTGGGTAATTCAAGTAAACGATTTCCTCCAAGAACTAATTCCTCTAAAGAAGTTAGCTGCAAAATTTCTTTTGGAATCGACTCAAGATCGTTGTTACTAATGTTTAGTGATTTGATATTTTTTAAAGCCAAAAGTTCTTTGGGGAACTTCTTCAATCCAGCAACCGAAATGTCCAACGTTTCGAGATTATTGAATTTCGCAATCTTTTTAAAATCAGATTTTTTTAGATGTACCATTTGTAAGTCTAATCGAATGACCTCAAGTGGTGTTCGAGAAGCTCTTTTGACATCTGAATAAATACGATTTTTTTGCCCGAAAGAACTAATTGTCAATATAATGAACAGAGTGGATAAGGAGATAGTTTTTGAGAAACACATGTTTCTTGAACGGCTTCAATGTGATTTGTTACAATAGAAAAAGCCCTACTGCGCCTTCTTCTTATTCGCCTTGTCTTTGATCTTACACTTCTTGCGATTCTCTTTGATGCGCTTCTTATTCTCTTTCATACGCTTCTTGTAAGCTTTTTGATTCTCTTTGTATTGATCTTTGTCAACACGAACTACAGCTTCTTCAAACTGTATGATTCCAGATTCGATATCTTGAATAACGTGCTCTGCAATCTTGTCTTCTCCTTCAGGGTCAAATTGAACCTTTGTGTCTTGATCCCAAATCTTACCCATTAGATTAAAGACAGTTGCGCTCTTTTGACCTCTGTACTTTTTAGCAATAGCGTGAATGCTCATTCCCGTTTCACGGTGAACTAGCTTCATCAACATTTTACCTTCTGAGGTGTATAAATCAAGGAAGACATATTTAAAATCTTCTTTCAAAGACTGATAAGCTTTCTTATAAAACTTCTTTTTCTTTCTCTTCTTGTTAATGACTTCTGCATCTGATTCTAATTCATACAATACATCAGAAGCATACAATGCATAAGGGTAGACCTTTACAATAATACGCTTGTAACGTTTGTACTGCCGCATGTAATCTTTGCTGTAAATTGGCACAGGCACAGATTCATACATTTTAAGACTATCAGGATGATCAGATGGAATAACGAATTGACTATAACTACAAGGTGCAGCTATAATAAAAAGAGCTAATATTTTACTTTTAAGTGTATTCATGACTTCAATGGATGCAACATCCATACCAAAATATACGAAATTTTTCGTTAATTGTTGTATTTTAGCCCTAACTAATTACAACCCTAAGTCATATGAAAAGAGCATTGTTTCCTTTAGTAATAGCAATTACGCTTCTTTGCGGATCATGCGGTGGAGATGCGCCAATAGTAAATGAGCACCCTCTTTCAGACACTTTGACTGTGGATACATTGCAAGATACCTTATCGGATACGTTATTTACTGATAGCCTTGGGTATGTTGACGAGTCATTAGAAACAGAGAATTTAATTGAAGCTATTTATGGTGAGCAATGGGAATTCTGTGATTGTGTTATCAAAAATGATTCTATCAATAAAGTAGTAGAAAAAGCCGCTGATGATGCTGATTATGATGCTATTTTTGATCGAATGGATGTTATAGACGGCCATTGCAAAAGCTTGTTAACGACACCTAACACTACTCCAGAAGAGCGAGAACGACACGAACGTAAAGTGAGAAAGTGTTTGCGTAATGCCTAATAGAAGCCTCTACTTCTTCCTTTTTCTTGGATTATTATCTTGTACTGACTCTTTAGAAGAAGAGACGATTCTCTCTTATGAAATAGATCATTCAAAATCTCAAGTCGCTTTCTTTTTAATGGATTCTGTGACAAATTCTAATTACTATTCATTTCAAAGTCTATCAGAACACCTGAGTGCAGACGATAAGAAAATGACATTTGCCTTGAACGGTGGCATGTTCAATCCAGACTATCAACCTGTAGGCTTATATATTGAAGACAGTAAAACGTTGTCACCTTTAAACATCCAAACAGGAGAGCCAGGAAACTTCTATTTATCACCTAATGGGATTTATGGAATCAAGAATGACAATACACCTTTCATTTCAACTACTCAAGAGTTTACCGATAATTCTAATATAAAATATGCGACTCAATCTGGACCTATGCTTCTCATAGATGGTAAAACACATTCAAAATTCAAGCAAGGCTCAGAGAACTTAAACATTAGAAATGGTGTAGGGATATTACCCAATGGAAATTCCATTTTCGCAATTTCAATAGAAGAAATTAATTTCTATGATTTTGCCAAGTATTTTAAGGATAAAGGCTGTGAAAACGCTTTGTATCTTGATGGATTTGTCTCAAAGATGTACTTACCAGCAAAAGGTGAAGATGATTTGGGAGGAGAATTCGGCGTGATAATTGCAGAATACGAATAGACTACTTAAAGCTCAAAGTGATCCCAATTCCTGGAGTTCTGGGAGCCACCATTTTTGGATACCAGCTCATACTTAAATCATCAGAAACATCAAAACTAACGAAGTGTCCATCTACATATGCTTCTAACATCTGAAGGGCATAAATCCCAAGCGTGGCAAACATCAAAAGATCTCTTCTTCTCGCACGATCGTCAAAACCGAGATGATCGACACGTCTCACAGTTGTATCAGTGATAGGAATAAATTCAGCATATCCGTTAATCAAAGAATCAACAGATGAGTATTGTTGTAATGATTCATGAAAGTAGGTGTCTTCTCCAAACTCTTGACGATACAAAATCTCTTTTTTTAATAGTAATGTTGTGTGGTAATTCTTCCACCAGAAATAACCTGTCGCTCCTAGCCCGCCATAAATCAATGGCACTTTCCACCAAGCCCTGTTCTTCTTGCCGTACTGGCGATATCCGTACTCATTATACATTTGGCCAGTAGCAGGAATTAATGAGAGCAATGCAGCTCGTTTTGGGAAATGCTCGTAAGTCTTGGACGTATCAACTGCTGTAGTATCTCCTCCGTACGAAGTTAATCCTGCAAATGATAGAAATAGAATTATGATTAATGACTTACCCATTGGTTTCAATTACGGCTGAAATCAGAATAGGTTGGATTACTTTCCAATTTTACCTATGATCTCATTGAGCTCATTTTCTGATTCAAAATTGATAACGAGTTTTCCTTTGCCTTTATTGTTTGCGGAAAGTTGAACTTTTGCATTCAATTTTTTCGAAAGCTTCGTTGCAAAATCAAGAGCTTGGTCATCAAAATCATACTTGATAGCTGCCACAGAAGAAGAACCGTTAGTTCCTCCGTTCTTAACTCCCTTTATGAATGACTCAACCTCACGTACAGACAATCCATCAGTGATTATCTTTTTAAAGATTTCAATTTGTTGATTCTCATCACCAGCAGAAACTAATGCTCTAGCATGTCCCATAGAGATTAAACCTTCTCTTATTCCAACCTGAATTGGGGCAGGAAGTTTTAATAATCTTAAAAAGTTGGCAATATTTGAACGACTCTTTCCTAGCTTTTGGCTCAGCTTCTCTTGAGTCAAGTCACATTCGTCAATTAATCTTTGATAGGATAAACCAACTTCAATTGCATTTAAATCTTCTCTTTGAATATTTTCAACCAAAGCCATCTCTAGCATTGTTTGATCATTCGCTATTCTTATATAACAAGGAACCTCAGATAATCCAGCTAATTGTGAAGCTCTAAATCTTCTCTCACCCGAAATCAATTGATATTTATCTTTCTCTAACTTTCTAACCGTTAAAGGTTGGATGATTCCGTGAACTGTAATTGATTCTTTCAGCTCTTCTAAAGCTTCTTCTTCAAATGTTGATCTTGGATTCCATGGATTCGCTTCAATGCGTTCAATGCTGATTGTAGCAATAGAGCCAACGGTCTTTTGATCTAAACCAGTGTTCTTAGTAGAAACATCCACATTCGCATTATCTAACAATGCACTTAATCCTTTTCCTAACGCCCTTTTCTTCGTCATTGCCAATTATATCAATTGTTTGTCTTTGTTTTTCATTTTAGTCAAATCGTGCTTTTGAAGAATCTCTCTAGCAAAATTCAGATAGTTAATCGACCCCTTACAAGTAGCATCATGCATGATAATAGTTTCTCCAAAACTTGGAGCTTCACCTAATCTTGTATTTCTGTGGATGATTGTATTAAATACTAAATCAAGAAAATGAGTTTTTACTTCATCAACAACCTGATTCGCCAATCTCAATCTTGTATCGTACATAGTGAGCACAATACCCTCCATGTCTAAATCTGTATTTAAGCGACTTTGAACAATTTTGATCGTATTCAAGAGTTTTCCTAATCCTTCTAATGCAAAGTACTCACATTGAACCGGAATTAATACAGAATCAGCCGCCGTTAAAGAGTTAACCGTGATTAATCCTAAAGAAGGTGAACAATCGATTATGATAAAATCATAATCATCTTTGATTTTAGCCAAAGCCTCTTTCAGCTTATATTCTCTGTTCTCAACATTTATCAATTCTAACTCAGCACCAACTAAATCAATGTGAGCCGGAATGATGTCTAAGTTCGGATTTTCAGTTTTGATAACGACATCTCTAGGATCTACATCATTCATTAGGCAATCATAAATATTACCTTCAACCTTTCTAATATCCACGCCTACACCTGAAGAGGCGTTAGCTTGAGGGTCGGCATCAACTATCAAAGTCTTATACTCTAACACACCGAAACTTGCCCCAAGATTGATGGCAGTTGTAGTTTTCCCTACTCCTCCTTTTTGATTAGCTACTGCTATAATTTTACCCATTAAGATCCTTTCATTAAACGAATAGTAAAGATAGGAAATTCGAAGCTTGATTTGGGAATTGTTGATAACTTCAGTCGCGCGTCTTAAAGGGCTTGAATCCTAAAGGTTTACGAAATGTCCTACCCTTGTTTTACGCTGTTAAAAAGATGTGAACAAGTGGATTTAGCCATGAAAGTTAGCTTACAAATATTTGAAGATGGTCCAAATTATTTTGTACCCTGCTCCTATCGTTCCTTTGATTGTTCCGGATACTTTTGAATGACCAATTCGCTTCTTATAATTCACGGCAACTTCAGTATATGTCAACTTCTTTTTGGCCGCTTTAATTTGCATTTCGATTGTCCAACCGTAGGTTTTATCCACCATGCCAAGCTCTATCAATTTATCATACTTAATGGCTCTAAATGGTCCTAAATCAGTGTACCGAACTCTATGAAACAACCTCATCATACGAGTCGCTAACCAGTTTCCGAAACGTTGAGGAACAGTCATAGATCCTTTTTCTTTTTGACCTAAGGCTCTTGAACCAATCACCATGTCAATGTCGTCCTCAATAATCGGAGCTACAACTAATCTCATCTCTTCAGGATAGTCTGAAAAATCACCATCTATGAAACAGATGATATCCGGTTTCACTTCCATTTGAGATGCGAATTCCATCCCTTTCAAGCAAGCATAACCATAACCCTTTTGAGGTTCATCCAAAACAATGGCACCTGCTGCTTCTGCCACTTCTTTAGTTTTATCAGTAGACCCATTATTACAAACCAAAATATCCGACACCAAATCTTTTGGAATCTCGTCAACTACCTTACCTATTGAACCTTCTTCGTTCACGGCAGGAATAATCACAACTATTTTTGGTTTCTCTGACATTTGGTGCGTGCAAATATGCGCATTATGTCTTTAGGTCGGAAGATTAAATATTTGCTTACAAAAGTATAGCGTAAATCAATGGTTCAAATATTCGCGATACATAGAAACGTAAAGAATATACAAATGGTCTAGGTTCTAATAAAAATCGATAAATTTCGTTTTGAATTTAAAATCCAACATGCGTAACTTTTTCATAATCATCTTTTTTAATTCTTTCATTGGATTCACACAGCAGGATTCACTCAAATGCATGAATCTATATGATGATAAGCAATACGAAGAGTCATATGAATGCTTTCAATCGTCACCGAATTCTCCTTTGGATTATTACATGTGCGCCATGCTCTCAAGGCATCTTGAGAAGATAGATGAATTTCAAGAATGGAATGAAGCCTCTTTAAAACGCTTTAAGAATGAGCCCTTGTCTTATTACTACGTCTCGTACTTACTAGGTGACAGTACGAACGAATCTTTAAAAGTCATAGAAAGAGGAGCTAAAAAGTTTCCTGAAGATTCACTGATGCTTACATCCCTAATTAACGTATACATTGTAAGAGATGAAAAGAAAAAAGCCTTAGAAATAGCAAATACATTGACAGAGCTAAAGCCAAATGTTCTGATTTACGAAGTCACTAGGGGAACCATTTTACAAAATCTTAATCGACAAGCTGAAGCTGTAATATCATTTACAAAATGCCTAAAACTGGACAATCAAAATTACACCGCCAATTACGGATTGGGGTCAATTTATTACAATTGGGCAGCTGATAAATTTGCACTTTCAAATGAAGAAGAAGATCCTGAGGTCTACAAGAAACTTGAGGCAGAAGCTCAAAAAATGATGGAGAAGGCCCTCCCTTTTTTGGAAAAAACTTATCTATCTGACAACAAAGATACGACTACAATCAAAGCCTTAAAAACATGCTACATGAAACTCGGCATGATGGATCAGTACAGAGCTTTGATGGATGATCAAGCCAAGTAAGCATTTGGAACAATAATTGTGGCCTAAACATTATGAAAGAATTTCTCTTCGCATTCTTCATGCTAACTATTTCTACCTCTTCAATAGGGCAGAAAAAAGAGTGGCTCGGCTTATGTCAAGAATTGAATCCTTCACTATACTCCCAAAACATTGATACGCTCTACATTGAAAACGGTCAGGGTTATTGCGAATCTTATGCAAAGGTATTAGATGAACGAATTTCTAAATTGAAAAATTTGGTTCATCTCACCTATATAGGATATGCGCCATATTTTCATGGACCTGAAGTAGAAATATCGCTCCCAAAAGAAATTTCAGAATTACCTAAGCTGCGATACTTAAGAACGAGATACTTAAACCATGAAATCTTTGGACTATCAAATATTGAAACTCTTAACTTAGGATGTTCTTCATATGATCTCAAGTATTTTGAAAAGAATTCATTTTCAAAATTGAATAGCCTAAGGCATTTAACCCTAGCCTTTGTACAGACTCCCGATTCTGCAGAATTTAAAGGAATAAGAGATTTAGAAAACTTAGAAAGCATTGTTTTAGTAAACCCAAGTCAGCAATTGATTGATGAATGTCTAGCCAATAGAAATTTGAAAAGTATTAAAATCAGCAGAACGAAAGACATGAAATTCGATTTTTCAAAAACACTGAATATAGAATTTGTGAGTCTTGAATTTAATGAACTAACTGAAGTTCCGGAAAGCATTTATGCATTGAAGAAATTGAAAAACTTGCTTCTGGGATGGAATGTTATCACTGAAATATCAAGGGATATCGATCAATTGTCGAATCTTGAAAATATTAATTTTCTTTTTAATAAGTTGAGTTCAATTCCGGATGAAATCACGAAATGTTCCAAGCTTAAAACCTTCAATTTCAGAGGAAATAGGGACATTATACAATTACCGGAGGATTTAGGTGACTTAAAAGAAATGACGGAATTTGATGTTTCTGAATGCACCATAACTACTTTACCAAAATCACTTAAAAACTGTTCTAAACTAATTTCTTTTGAAGCCAAAAAGAATAAGTTGGTCAAGCTTGATCTCGATTTTAGCGGAATGTTAGATCTCAAAGATTTGAATGTAGAGAGTAATAAAATCACTTTTATTGACCCAACACTTTTCCAATTAGAGAAGGTGGAGCAATTGGACCTTAACAACAATAAACTTACCATTTTAGCGGAGTCAATTGGGAACATGAAATCCTTAGAAGACCTAAATATATTTTATAATAACTTGACTGAGTTGCCTAATGATATTGGAAACCTGACTGAACTTGTTAGATTGAGCGCTTATCAAAATAGTATCACGACACTTCCTTCATCTCTATGTAAGTTACAAAACTTGCGAGCTATGCACTTTGGTAATAATGAAATAAAGCGATTCCCTGAAAATCTTGACAATCTGAAATCACTACAGAATTTTGAATTGCAATCTAACCCATTAAAAAAATTTCCGAAGGAGATTTACAAGATCAAATCTATACACATGATTTGGGTTTCTCAAAGCTATAGATTACTTCCAGGATTCAAGGCTAAGAAAAAAGATCCTGAAGTGATTTTCACGCGTTAAACTTCAATCTCAAATCCGTCATTCCCAAGAACGATAGGACCTTCGTTTCCGAATCTATTGTCTTCCGGTCCGTTTTCTAACTTCAGCACTCCTCTCGGGCATACTGCATGGGTCACCTCGGCTACACTCGGTGACCTGACTAATTAATTTTTAATCTTATCTTCAATCATGCCTAAACCCGGATTAGTTTACATAATACTTTGTAAAAATGATACGCTCTATACCGGAAGTACCATTGATTTATCTAGAAGATTAAAAGAGCACATAAACGGTTCAGCAGCCAACTATACAAAAAAATATCCTCCAATAAAATTGTTGTATACAGAAGAATTCGAACACATTGCAATAGCTTTTAAGAGAGAAAAGCAGATTCAAAGATGGAGTCAATCTAAAAAATGGGCTTTGATAAATGGAAACAAGGCTGAACTTGAAAGGCTTTCTGAATGCGCCAACTCTACACATCATAAAAATTTCAAACTTAATACGAGTCAATCTGGAAATGAATGAGCTCTTAAGTTAAAATCGCTAAATTTTGACAAAGGACTGAAGGAGTTGACCGAGCGAAGTCGAGGGCAATAATAGTGAGTTTCACGATTTAATTATTCAACTTAAATCCGTCATTACCAAGAACGATAGGACCTTCGTTTCCGAATCTATTGTCTTCCGGTCCGTTTTCTAACTTCAATACTCCTCTCGGGCATACTGCAGCACATACCCCACAACCAACACAAGATGAACGAATAATGTTTTGTCCTTTCTGTGCGTAAGCTCTTACATCAATCCCTTGTTCGCAATAAGTAGAACAGTTTCCACAAGAGATACATTGACCTCCGTTGGTTGTGATTCTGAATCTTGACTTAAATCTTTGAACAAGTCCCATGTAAGCTGCCAATGGGCAACCGAATCGACACCAAGTTCTGTTTCCGAAAATTGGGTAAAAACCTGTTCCGATAACTCCAGAAAAGATTGACCCGATTAAGAAACCGTAAACTACACTGATGTAATAAGTATCAATACCAAACAAGCTTCCTGCTCCTGAGAAGAAGGTATACAAGACTAATCCTGTCATAATGATGGCAAAGACGAGAACTGAATAAATTATATAACGTTCTAACTTCCATGCCCACATCTTTTTGTTGGATAATTGGCGATAAGGATCTCCTACAGTTTCAGCTAATCCTCCACATCCACACACCCAAGAACAATACCAACGCTTGCCAAAAAAGTAAACCATGATTGGGACAATAACCAGTGTCAGAAGGATTCCCCAAACCAGCATAAAGATTCCAAGTGTTCCGTTCTCCATCAACGTATTGATGTTGTAAGTAAAGAAGAAATCATAATCGAGCGGCCAAGCATTTTTAAAATCATAGTAAGGCATATTGAATCTTACTAAAAGCTCGGGGATTACAAATGCAAATGCAATTTGAAAGAATAGAACCACAGTTGTTCTGAACATTTGATACCTGTTATGACGATACTTAATGTACATTCTGATTGCCATTACACTCATAGC
>JBLFXO010000019.1:0-21573 GCA_047609865.1 Arenicella sp. | reverse complement strand
AAAGCACTTCTTTTGTTCCACCATCTGGCGTCACTGCCATATAAAACTTGCCACTACTTTCATCTCCTTCAAGAACATACATTTCAAGTTCCATCCATTGACCAAAAGGGATATTAAATGAGGTCGCAGTTTCGCTCCATACATTGGTGAAATTATTTGGACGTTTAAAAGTTTGGGCTTCGGCATTGAAATTTAACTCATTTCCTGCTCCATTTTCTTTGTGGAGACCAACGGTTATTCTAAATGGGAATTTTTCATCAGTCCAGTTTGCGTTGTTCCAAAATTCAAAAATAGATAACCAATATATGCTTTCAGGATAATCCTTAAGTTGAGTCATGTCTTCAGGGAAATAAATGTCAACTTTTTGATAATATTCTTTTATACAACCAGGTGTGAAAAAACGAGTTTGAATTCTGGCTTTCTTGGGCTTATCATTTTCGTAAACATTCGGACTAATAATATTATAGTGAAGCACGTTGTTTTGAGGATTTAAAGGATCTGGGCCTATCTCTGCAATTCGCTCTGAAATGTCGCCGCCTTCATAATTAATTAAAACACTTCCGTTTTCTTCATTCGTAAAATCTTCCCATACATTATGGTCCGAATATGCCGTGTCTGTGCCAACGATACGAGCCTTATTACCATCCTGAGTTAGAATTACGTCTTCAAATCCGAAATTAAAAAGTAATTCTTCTTCATAAGTGCATTCTTTACCACAGTGAACAGATTTTTTTCTGCAAGCAAAAATGCTTGTACAAATTAATAGAGTAAGCAATAATCGAGTCCTTTTCATTTACCTAAGTTATTAATAATCCTTGTTCGAATCAATGGCTTCACTTTCACAAAATTGTTGCTACCTTTAAAGCTCTTAAAATCCAATTGAATGAGCGAGAAATTAGACCTCTTAAACAGTAAAAAAGAAGAAGCCTTAAAAGGTGGTGGTGAGAAACGAGTTGAGTCTCAGCACTCAAAAGGTAAATTAACCGCTCGTGAGAGAGTTGATCTTTTGTTAGATGAAGATTCCTTTGAAGAAATAGGAATGTTAACCACCCACCGTTCTTCAAATTTCGGATTAGAAAAACAACAGTTTTTAGGTGACGGAGTAATTACTGGTTACGGTAAAGTTCACGGTCGGGCAATCTATGTCTTTTCTCAAGATTTTACAGTTTTCGGAGGGTCTCTTGCCGAGATTCACGCAAAGAAAATTTGTAGAATAATGGATCTTTCACTTCAAAACGGAATTCCATTAATTGGATTAAATGATTCAGGTGGAGCAAGAATTCAAGAGGGCGTTGTTTCATTAGGAGGGTATGCAGATATCTTTTACAGAAATACAATGGCTTCAGGAGTTGTTCCACAAATTTCAGCTATAATGGGACCCTGCGCCGGTGGTGCAGTTTACTCTCCAGCTTTGACAGATTTCATTTACATGGTTCAAGATTCGTCTTTCATGTTTGTGACAGGGCCAAATGTTGTGAAAACGGTGACTCATGAAGAAGTAACTTCTGAAGAATTAGGTGGAGCATCTACCCATTCTGAAAAATCAGGTGTTGCTCATTTCTCAGTTGAAAATGATTTGAGATGTATCAACGATTTGAAGAAGTTGTTGTCATATCTTCCTCAAAATTGTGAAGAAGAATCACCTAAGTATCCATACACGGCAACTGACGAAAGAAGAGAAGATTTAAATTCAATCATACCCGATAATCCAAATCAACCTTATGACATGAAAGAGGTCATTGCAACGGTTGTAGATAAAGATTCATTTTACGAAGTGCATCAGAACTATGCTGAAAACATAGTTGTAGGTTTTGCTTTCTTAGGTGGAAAATCAATAGGAGTTGTTGCAAATCAGCCTGCATTTCTAGCAGGAGTTTTAGATAATAACGCATCTAACAAAGCAGGACGTTTCGTTCGTTTTTGTGATGCTTTTAATATTCCTCTATTAGTACTTGAAGATGTTCCTGGATTCTTACCGGGTACAGATCAAGAATGGGGCGGAATTATCAATAACGGTGCAAAATTATTGTACGCATTCTGTGAGGCGACAGTGCCAAGAGTGACTGTTATTACACGTAAAGCTTATGGCGGTGCGTATGACGTAATGAACTCAAAACACATTGGTGCAGACATGAATTATGCTTGGCCATCTGCTGAAATTGCAGTAATGGGAGCTAAAGGAGCAGCGGAAATTATTTTCAGAAATGAAATCAAGGAAGCTGATGATTCAGTAGCTAAATTGGCCGAGAAAGAGGCCGAATATGCAGAGCTTTTCGCTAATCCATACAATGCTGCAAAGCATGGCTTTATTGATGAGGTTATTGAACCAGCCGAAACTAGAAAGAAGCTGATTCGTTCATTTGAAATGCTTAAGAATAAAGTAGCTCATCTTCCTAAAAAGAAGCATGGAAATATTCCCTTATAGAAGTGTTTTTCAAAGACTTTAAATTGGCAATATCACATTATGGCGAAGGCTTTAGGCTTTTATCAAAATTGAGATTGTGGAAGTTCATTTTAGTTCCTGCATTAATCGCAATTTTAGTTGCAGCAGGCATCATTTGGGCCTCTTTTGCATTAGCACCTTCTGTAGGTAATTACATTAGTGACTTTTGGCCTTTTTCATTTTGGGAGAATACCATTCAATCCATATCGAATTTTTTGGGTAGCGCATTAATCATCATCCTAGGTGTGATTGTATTCAGACATATGGTCATGGCTTTCTCAGGTCCTTTTATGGCTCCAATATCTCGAAAAATTGAAGATCATTTAAGAGGCAAGAAAACAATTTCTGAAATAGGATTCATGACTAGTTTGTTAAGAAGTATCCGAATAAACGTCAGAAACTTGCTTTTAGAGACACTGTTAACTCTTCCTTTTCTTTTGCTTGGCTTGATTCCAATATTCAACATTTTGACCATTATTCTCCTTTTCTTCTTCAGTGCTTATTTTGCTGGATTTGGAAACCTAGATTACACATTAGAAAGACATTTCAAATATCGAGATTCTGTGAAATGGGTTCAAAATCATAGAGGGTTAGCAACGGGTAATGGCACAATATTCATGTTTATTTTATTGATTCCAGTTGTCGGAATTTTATTGGTTTTGCCATTAAGTTGCTCGGCGGCAACAGTTTCGGTAGTTAAAAAATTTTAAAAGAGTCGTTGAACTAGGGATTGAGAGTTAATATTCTTATCTTATTCCCAAAACGGGAATAAGATGCTTATATATATAGTTGAGGATGATAAATGGTATGCAGAGTTTTTGAGTCACCACATAAGGATGAATCCAGAAAATCAAGTAGAGATTTTTGAGAATGGAAAAAGTTATGAGAAGGCTTTAAAAAATAATCCAGATGTCGTTTGTCTTGATTTCAAGTTACCTGACAATACTGGTGAAGGACTATTAAAAAAAACAAAAATTTCGAATCCAAACACTGAAGTCGTAATTATTTCAGGTCAAGAGGATATCAAAGTTGCCATTGAACTAATGAACTTAGGGGCGTATGACTACATTTTAAAAGATGATGAAACTTCAACTAGGATTTGGTCGACTCTTTTGAAAATTAAAGAGAAATCATTACTGGTCTCAGAGGTCAATGAATTAAGGAGGGAGATCAAATCAGGCTTGAAAAAGAAGATTGATTTAATAGGTGATTCACCTGGAATGAAGAAAATAAGTCAACTAATTGAAAAAGCTGTCAAAACTGAAATAACAGTAAGCATTACTGGAGAAACTGGTACAGGTAAAGAAGTGGTTGCGAAATCAATTCACTACGAATCTGAATGTGCAGGAAAGTTTGTAGCTGTCAATGTTGCTGCAATCCCAAGAGATCTCATTGAAAGCGAATTGTTCGGTCATGAAAAAGGAGCCTTTACAGGGGCTAGTTCCACCAGGATTGGGAAGTTTGAGGAAGCTAAGAATGGGACTTTGTTTTTAGATGAAATAGGGGAAATGGATGCCAATATGCAATCAAAACTTTTGAGAGTTTTGCAAGAGCGAGAAGTAATCAAAGTAGGTTCCAATAAACCAATTAAGGTCAATTTGCGAATTGTTACCGCTACACATAAAAATCTAGCAGATGAAGTACATCACGGTAATTTCAGACAAGATTTGTATTTCAGATTGATCGGAATGCCAATTGATATTCCGCCCTTGAGAACCCGAGGCAATGATATCACGTTGCTCTCTGAGAAGTTTATCCAGAGCTTTTGTTCTGACAACCGAATTGAGAAAAAATATTTGAGTACTGGGGCACAAGAAAAGCTTATGTCTCATACATATCCTGGAAATGTAAGAGAGCTCAGGGCCTTGCTTGAACTGGCAGTTGTAATGTCTGAAGGAAATTCAATTGAAGCTGGTGACATTAACCTCTATGCTTCTGGTCAATCTTTAGATGGCTTAATTTCACAGGATTTAAGTCTAAAGGAATTTACCGCAAAAATAGTACAACATTATGTTGATAAATATGACAAGAACGTAATCAAGGCATCAAATGCATTGAACGTTGGGAAATCTACAGTCTATAGAATGATTAAGAACGGGGAAGTAATAATATGAAAGGAATTGTATTCACGGAGTTTTTAGAGCTCGTAGAAAATAAATTTGGACTGGAAACAGTTGAAGAAGTGATTTCGGCTTGCGAACTTGCAACAGATGGGGCGTATACTTCTATAGGTACCTATGATCATAAAGAGATGTTTCAGATGGTAGCCGTTTTGTCAAAAACAAAAAACATTAGCGTACCGGATTTATTAGATATTTATGGGGAACATTTTTTTTCAGTAGTAGCGAAAGGTTACCCTCAATTCGTACAAAAGAATGATTTATTTTATTTTCTTGAATCAATCGATAATTATATTCATCCTGAAGTTTTGAAACTATATCCTGATGCAGAACTACCCAATTTTGATTCTGAGGTAAACCCTGAGCGAAGTGAACTAATTCTTATTTATACATCTAAAAGAGCAATGTCACACTTTGCAATAGGTTTAATAAAAGGAGCCTCAAAGCATTATGATCAGAGATTAGATATTGAAGTGGTGAGTTCGAGGGATAATGGTGAAAATGTAACAATTAAATTGAGCTTAGTTGAGTAATTCTGAAAACATAGAGCTACTCAAAAATGCACTTAAGCGAGAAAAAAGAGCGCGCATAGAAGCTGAACAACTTCTTGAGTCCAAGGCCATGGAACTTTATGATGCCAATTTGGCGTTGAAAAACTTAAATGATGATCTCGAGCGTAAACTCGAATCAAGAATTGAACAAATTAAACAAACAGAATTTCAATTTGAAAAGGTCGTCTCTGAAGCGGATGATGTAATTTATAAGGTTAATTTGAATGGAGAGTTTACTTATGTGAATAAGGCGGCTATTAATTTGACAAAATATTCTGAAAATGAATTGATTGGAATGAGTTTTGGAGATTTGGTAATATCTCCTTCAAAAGAAATTGTCGGTAAGTTTTATAAGGAACAACTTGAAAATAACACAGACTCTATCTATTATGAATTTGAAATAAAGACTAAGAAGAATGAGCGTTATTGGCTTGGTCAGAATATACAAATAATTTTAATAAATAATGAAGTTGTTGGGTTTTTAGGAATAGCAAGAAATATTTCAGATCGCGTAAAATCAGATCAACTTCTTAGAAAAAGTGAAGAAAAATATCGCCAAATTCTAGAAAACATGGAATTAGGAATAATTGAAGTTGATCTGAATGAAAGAATAACAAAAGTTTATGATAGTTTTTGCCAATTGACAGGATACAGCCATGCTGATTTAATAAACAAAAATCCAAGAGATTTATTACCAACAGATGAATCAATTCACATAATGGATATTCAGAATGAATTTCGAAGAAATGGAGAGGCCTCTGTTTATGAAGTTCAAATAGAAAAGAAGAATGGTGATTTTATCTGGGTACTCATATCTGGCGCCCCGTATTTCAATGAGTTTGGAGAATTAATTGGCAGTATAGGAGTTCACTTGGATATCACAGATAGAAAAATTTCAGAAACTGAATTAGAGAAGGCTCGCGATTCCGCAGAAGCTTCGTCAAAAGCGAAAGAGCTATTTCTTGCAAATATGAGCCATGAAATAAGAACTCCTCTCAATGCTGTAATTGGTGTTTCCCAACTTTTAGCAAAAACTGGCTTAAATAATTCACAGTCAGAACATGTTGAAATGATTAAAAGATCTGCGGGTAATTTACTATCCCTTGTGAATAATATTTTGGATTTTTCAAAAATAGAGGCCGGAGAAATGCTGCTTGAAAAGGAAAGTGTAGATCTAAATATTTTAGGTAAAAACCTCATTGAATTGTTTTCTTACAAAGCAACGGAACAGAATATTGAAATATTTTTTAGCCGAAAAATACCAGCTGGAATGAAGGTGATTGCTGATAGACTTAGGCTGAGCCAAATTTTGATGAACTTAGTTAACAATGCGGTTAAATTCACAAATGAAGGTTCAGTAGAATTGATTATTAATCAAATTTCAGATTCGAAATTTCACTTCGAGGTTAAAGATACAGGAGTCGGGATTTCTAAAAGTAATCAAAAAGTTATTTTTCAAAAATTTCGTCAAGAAGAAGAGAGTACTGGAAGAAAATTTGGTGGTACAGGATTGGGGTTGAATATTGCTCGAAGTATCGTTGAACTATATGGTGGTCAGCTAGAACTTAAAAGTGAAAAGGGAACGGGGTCTTCTTTCTTTTTTAATCTTGAACTTGAGATTTTCCAAGATCATAAAACAGAACTTCAAAACACCAAGTTTGACACCTTTCCATGGCAAGATATCCATATTCTACTTGCAGAGGATAATAAAGTTAATCAATTTGTAGCTGCAGGTTTTATAGAAGAGTGGGGTGCGCGATTAACAATATGTGAAAATGGTTTGGAAGCCTTTCAATTGGTTGAAAAACAAGATTTTGATTTAATCCTGATGGATATACAAATGCCTATAATGAATGGATTGGATGCCACATTTGAAATCAGAATGAACCTTAATAGTCAAATTCCCATCATTGCACTTACTGCTAATGCCGTGAAAGGAGATAGGGAAAAATTTCTGAAGGCAGGGATGAATGATCACATCTCTAAACCTTTTGATGAAGTTGTTCTGCAAAGAGCTATTGCTGAGCTTATTTCGAAAGACAAGGCTCAAAAATCAAATTCTCCTCCAGTAAAACTAAAGAGTTTGATGGATATTTCAAAACTGAAAGCTCTAGAAGGTGCCAATTTGTCTTTTATCCCAAAAATGCTTCAATTATTTGTTGAAGAATCGCATGAACAATTGAAAGAAATTGACACTTTAGTAGACTTTGATTCAATTGCGGCATTGGCGCATAAGATAAAACCGTCATTTGATTATTTGGCTTCTAGACAGTTGACAATTGATGTCAGATTAATTGAGGATAAGGAGTTTGTTAAAGATTGGAGCTTGCTGTCCAAATTTATTTTGGATTGGAGAAAACTAGTACAGGAAGTTGAAAATTATCTTTCCAATATTGAAAGTTGATTCCCTTTTTGGGAAAATAAACTAAACTGTAAAATACTCAAATACCTGTAAAACAATTGTTTATGTTCTGTGGCATGGTTTAAGCTTTCTTTATTGAAAAACAAACTATGAAAAAATTATCCGTTTTAAAACTAAACAGTTTGGATTCATTTTTCTGGAAATCTAAATTGGGATTCCATCAGGAATTTGAATTGGATTATTACAATAATGCATCACTCGAAAGAGCTTCCCAATATGCTGATGTAATTATTTTAGATTTTTATTTTTCAAGAACTTCAATCGGCGAAGAGCTAGTAATAAGTATGGATGTAATTGATCAACTAGCTCTAGTTGATAGAGATATTGATCTATTTGTAATTAGTCCTTCATATTCTGGAGGATCCATTTTGACTTTGATTGAGGGGGAAATGAGAATTCGATTCCATAATTTATCAAGATCAATTCTGGGACAAATGCGCATCAATTTACTTTCAAATTACCCATCTAAAAAAAGCGATATGAAGTTAAAAAAGCATAAGATATTTATTTTAGAAGACAATTTTTTCTATGCCAATTTGTTAATGATGCGAATAGAAAACTTAGGGTTTGAAGATATTCAATTGTTTGGGTCCTCCGAGGAGTTTCTGCGTGAACTTCATCAACAACCTTTTTTAGCAATACTTGATTATAATTTGCCTGATTCAAAAGGTTTAGCAGTGTTAAAAGCTATCAAAAGAATTTATCCCTATACTCATTGTGTCATGATTTCAGGTCTTCCAAAAATAGGAGTTGCAGATGATTGTTTACAGCATGGGGCGCTTGATTACTTGCTAAAAGGAGAAGATGACAATACTGTTAAACTAGAGAAGTTGATAGAAGATTGCCACCTCATTTCTGAAAATGTAAACAGTTCAAATTCAAGTTCGTTGGATAGCCCATTTAAAAATAAGTTCTTATGAGAAAATCTCTTTTATTGGTTTTAGATGACAGCAAAGTTGTTTGTGGATTGATACAGTCAATGATTGAAGAAAAGCTTCAGCATGACTGCGTTTGCTTTGGAAGTCTAGAGGAAGTTCCTAAGGATGTTTTGGCTAAAGTAGATCTCGTGATCCTGGATTATTATTTTGGTACAATTGCTGAGTCAGAAAACAATAACGGAGTGAAATATATGATGTCATTAAAGAGGATCAATCCAAAGATTTCGATTATTGTATTTTCTGGTCAGAAAAAAGATTCTCTAGCAATAAAGATGATTTCAATGGGGGCCGAATATTACATTGATAAAAATTCCGATAACTTTATCGAATTACTTATAAAGGCTGTTTCGAATGTCATTGAATTTAAAAAATCGGTATATAAGTAGGATCAATTAAATTCTAATGATGAGATTCATAAATCCTAATTGTTGCATTAGCATGATCATTTCAGAAAACAAGACTATCTGTTTAAGAGAAACACCAAATACGGAGATTTCCGAAATGGTTTCTAAATCACGGCGAATTAATAGCTTTTAATGGAACAATATTCAAGTTGATTTTACTGAGAAAGGCTCCGTTAAGCTAATCATTAATCGTTCAGAAAAATCTATTCTTTATTTTGATGTCAAAGACACTGGAATTGCTATTTCGAAAGATAAAATAGAGACAATTTTTCAGGAATTTAGACGAGAAGAGGGAAGTGCTGGGAAGATTCACGTAAGTACAGGTTTGGGTTTAAACATAGCTCAAAATACAGTTGATTTATACGGAAGTAAATTGAAAGTTAAAAGCAAAAAGAATACAGGTTCACCTTTTTATTTCGATCTTAATTTAAAGTTGTGTGATTCACAATCATATGATCACAAGGAAGAGGATATAATTAATTTTGACTGGAGTAAAATTCACATTTTATTGGCGGAAGATAATATGGTTAATCAATTTGTTGCCTCTAGTTTTATGGAAGAATGGGGTGTTAAATTGACTATTTGCCATAACGGTCTAGAAGCATATCAATTAGTTGAAAGAAATCGTTATGACCTGGTTTTAATGGATCTTCAAATGCCTGTGATGAATGGAATTGATGCTACGATTGAAATTAGAAATCTAGCTAATGTGGAGGTGCCAATTATTGCACTTACAGCCAATGCAATTAAAGGAGATCGCGAAAAGTATATAGCGGCGGGTATGAATGATCATGTCTCCAAACCAATTGATGAATTTGACCTTAAGAAGGCGATCATCAAGAATATTTTAGCGAACAATCATCAATATAAAGAGACAATTAGTATCCCTTGAACAAATTCATGAATTTATCCAAACTTGAAAAAATGGGGAATGGCAATCCCGATTTCATTTCTAAATTGCTTCTTGTATATATTGAAGAATCAAAAAAACAAATTACGTCTTTGGCTCATAAGATCAAACCATCTCTGTATCATATAGGAATTCAACAACTAGAAATAGATCTAAGAAGAATAGAGAAGAGGAGGTTATTGAAGATTGGAGCTCACTATCAAAATTTATTTTTGATTGGGAGAAATTGACATAAGAAGTTCAAGAATACCTGTCCTAAATTGAAAATCTTTTCCCAAAACGGGAATTTTCTCGTATCACTCATTTGTGTCAATAATATGACTGTCAATACTTTATGCTTGGTGGCATAATTTGAGCACTTGAAAAGGAAATTCAAATTATGAAAAACGTATCAATTCTTAAATTAAATAATTTTGACTCTTTCTTCTGGAAAACAAAATTAGGGTTTAATCAAGAGTTTGAACTCCTAGACTATTCCGAATTCATCTTGATGGAAAAAGCGAAGATTGCGGATGTTATCGTATTAGATTTTTATTTTTCGAGACTTTCTTTAAAACAAGAGCAGGAAATAATATTGCAAGCAATGGCTAGCCTCATTCATTCAGAAAGGGAGATTCATCTTTTTATTTTAAGTCCTTCTTTTGCTGGAGATCCAATTTTAAGGATCAAAAAAAGAAATCTGAGCATTAATTGCCACAATTTTTCAAGTACTATTCTTGAGAGAATTTGTACTCAATTAAATGCTAACATAAATCTTCAAAAAGCTTCATAATCATGGAAAAACCTAAAATATTTATACTCGAAGACAACCTTTTCTATGCCAACTTATTAAAGTCAAGGCTTGAAGAAATGGGGTATCATAACATACAACTATTTTCAACGACTGAAGGTCTCCTGCGAGAAATTCATCAACAGCCATCACTAGTTTTTCTTGACCATAATTTGCCTGATGGCAAAGGACTGAATGTTCTCAAAGAGGTGAAGAGTACTTATCCTTTTGTGAATTGTGTAATGGTTTCAGGACAAGCTACTATAGGTGTTGCGATTGAATCGCTTAAGTATGGAGCTCATGATTATTTGCTCAAAGGAAAGGATGATAATTCTGCTAAACTTAAAAAAGTAATAGGTGAATGTATGACCTTGAAACATCCAAATGAAAGCAGCAACAATAGAACACTGTTCGGTAACCTTTTAAACTTATTCTAATGAAAATTATTCTCGCCTCAATAATAATATTTTTTATAACCTCATGTCACACTGAAAACTTATTTCAAACAGAAAATACTGTAGATGACAAGTCTGAATTATTTGATAAGTTAGGAACTGACTTTGAACCTACAATTCAGCCAGATGACAAACTGTCTATTAGTGTTTGGAACCATGAAGATAAAAGTGTTGGATCCGCATTTAGTATTTATAATACAAATGAATCTTTCGGTAAATGGGTAATGGTTGAAAAAGATTCAACTGTCAAAGTCCCTCAAATTGGATCATTAAAATTGGGTGGTATGACGCTGAATGAGGCTGAGGACTCTGTTGCGAAAATATTCATGGAGACAATCAAGAATCCAATTGTTGAGATGAAAATTTTAAATGCTGAAGTCACGGTTTTAGGAGAGGTTGTCAAGCCAGGAAACTATTTGTTAGAGAGAGATATTAATTCTCTTGTCGAGATAATTGGACTCTCAGAAGGCTTAACATCATTTGCTAAGTCATCTCAAATACAAGTGATTAGAAATAATATTTGTTATAAAGTAGATCTCACAAAAATGAATCAATTTGAGGCTAGTAACCTTTATCTAAAAGCTAAAGATATTGTTTATGTACCAGCAGTTAAAACTAAAAAATTGCACGAAAGGGCGCCAACATTGATTCCCTTCGCTACTATGCTAACTTCCATGGGTGTCTTGATTTCTGTTTTGTCAAAATAAATCAGTTCACTCAACCATTTTAATACCCCGAAAAATGTTAGAAGCTCAAAAAATAAAAAGACTCTTCGTGACCTTACTTAAAGGCAGCCCAATAATCTTGGTATGTTTAATAGCTGGCCTGTTAATTGCCAGGTATTCAATAAAATACACGATTCCCGAATATAGAAGCATAGCAAAAATAAAGCTTGACGACCATAAATATGGAATGTCCAGTAACAACTTATATGATGATTTTGATGTCTTTTCCTCTGAAAATAAAATTCAAACTGAAGCTGAAATCCTGCAATCTCCACTTTTAATTAAGAAAGCCTTGCTGAAATTAAACTTGACGTATAAAATTTGGAGAAAAGGGCAATTTAAAAACACCATGCTCTTCAAAGAGAACCCTTTTGAAATTAAAATCGATTCGAACTTTTCTTATAAAAACAAATTAATGTCTTTTGAAGTTCAGAAATCTTCAATAGTGATAATTAGAAATCCACTGGATGAGTCGGTGATTGCAAATGGTAGTATAGGTGAACCCATTTATGTTGAGGGGGGCTTTATTGAGATAAATCCTAATGTTGATATACTCAATGAAAAACACTTAAACATAAATGATCATTTTTTACTTCTGATACCAACAGAAGAACAATTCATAGCGGATATCCAGAAGAACCTAGATGTCAAAGCAGTTGATAAAGAAATTGCGGTTTTAAGGGTAGTCTATACAAGTGAAGATCCAATATTCGCAGCTGAATTCATTAACACTTTGTGTGAAGCTTATGTTGAAGATTACATTGATACTAAATCAAAATCTGCCCAAAAAACTTTACAGTTTATTGATGAAAGAATGCAATCAATAAATCAAAATTTGTCTAACTCTGAAAATAATCTGGAAGCATATAAAATTGAACATAATGTAGTGAACACATTGCAAGAAACAGAGACAGGTTTACGGGAGATATCAAAGTTGAAGCTCCAGTTGATTAACATGGAAATGGAAGAAAAAGCTACAAGAGATCTTCAGTTATATCTTTCAAATGGAGATTATTATGAAAATACCTCTATCAACTTTGGCTTCGGAGACTTAGTGTTAACCGAATTAGTGAAAAAGTTAAAATTATACACTGATGAAAAAAGAGATCTCCAAGTTAAGTATACTGATCAAGATATCCGTGTAATGAATGCTCAAGCAAAAATTGATGATGTGGAATCCTACATTAAAGAAGCTGTTAACAGAAACTTGACCAACATTGAAATAAAAAGGATTGAAATTGAAACTGCACTTCGGATGTTAGAAAGTCAATTTGAAGAGATACCGACAAGAGAAAAAGAAATGAGAAATCTAGAAAGAGAGTTCATGAACAATGAAACTGTTTACAATTTTTTATTTCAAAAAAAACTAGAAGCACAAATAGCTTCTAGTGCTATGATTTCTTTTCACAGAATCATTCAACCAGCAGTTGTAAGCAAGGAGCCTATATCACCAAACAGAGTTTTAATTACTTTTGTTTGCGGTTTTCTGAGCCTAATTATTGGAGTCCTAGCTGTATTCGGAAGAAAGATAATAACAGGTAAAATAATTGCTAAAGCAGATATTGAGAGACTCACTCCTACTCCGGTACTTGGTACTTTGAAAACAGATAAGAGCATTTCGAATTTTGAACAGTATGCGAATTTGGCTGCCAATATAATTTCGAAAACGAAGGAACGTGAGCGCTCCATTTTAATTACCTCATCTATTAGGAAAGAGGGAAAGACATTTTTAACTGAACAACTTTCTAAAATTTATAGCCAAATGGGGTATACAGTTGCTGTCCTTCATCTTAATCCATTTGATCATTCAAATGTAGATTATACTTTTAGCGAGCAGTTGTCCTCAATAAATTTCAAAGTAAAGAAGGCTGAGCCTACACACTTTGGTTACTCACAAATGTGTAATTCATCTTCACTCATTTTGGCACATAAAAATTTCGTACAATGCATGAAAGAAGTTAAAATCAAGTTTGATATTATACTTATGGATTCTCCGGCCTCTGTCATTAGTCCGGATGCGGCAAATTTGGTTAAATATTGTGATTTTGGAATCTACCTTGTCAGGTCAAAATACTCAAAAGCTCAGTTCATTTCGAACGTTGATTTGATTCAAGAAGAAACTGGTTTTGACCAAATGCACATTGTATTAAACGGAGTTCACCATACAACTAACCATTCCGGAAACTTTAACGGATCTAAACTGAATTATCGGGCACATCCAAAGGGATTGATTAAAACTCTTAAACATTACTTTAAGGTATACGTTAGTTCATGAATAAAGTACAAAACATATGGCGTTGTAATAAAGAAAAATTATTCTCTTTGAGTGATCAAGGGATAGTATCTGGCACAAATTTTTTAGTCGCTATTTTGATTTCAAAATTTGGTGGACTTGAAACGTACGGTGAATATGCCATTATTTGGTTAGGGTTTTTCCTACTTCATGGGTTAATGACTTCATTCATTGGTCTGCCTTTTTTAGTCTTAGGTAATAAAGCTCAGTGCATTCACAAATATTGTACAAGAAATCTGCAGCTATTAAATGTTTCGCTACTTCTTATATGGTGTGCTTGCGTAATTATTCTTTTCATTTTACATCAATTCTATCCCTCAGTAGTAGTTTTATCTAATTACCTCCTTATCCCAAGCGCTGTAATAATGTTTGTCAAACATGAACAACACAGAAGGTTCTTATTTGCCAAAGGAATGAACAAGACTGCACTTTTGGTAGATATGATAGCCTATTTCCTCCAAGTTCCTTGTCTTGTTTTGATCGGAGTAGTTTGGGAATTAAGCTTAGAATCGGTTTTCTCAATATTATTAACCTTAGGAGGCCTATCTAATCTTGTTTTCCATATAGTGACATCTGAGAATAAATTATTCGGGCCTTTTAGATCTTTACCGTTGATAGAAAATTGGAGATATGCTAAGTTTCTAATAGCTACCAACCTAATTCAATTTACATCAAGCAATTTCTTGTTGCTGAGTTTAGGCCTAATACTAGGTGTATCTGCAGTTGCAACAGTGAGATTAGTTCAAAATTTGATGGGAGTATTACATGTTTTTTTCATGACGATTGAAAACGTTGTGCCCGCTAAGGCATCTCTTTTGTTGCATAAATACTCTTCCAAGCATTTTAAAACGTATTTCAAGGCGGTAGTCAAAAAATCTTCAATCTTTTTTGGGCTTGTACTTGGAATGCTTTGGATCCTGAAAGCAGAAATTCTAAGTTTCATTTATGGTTCTGAATTCGTCCGAAATGAAGATTTGTTTGGATGGTTTATCATCTTATACATATTCATATTCTCAGGAACTTTGATTCAGATTTATCTCAAAACTACAGAAGCTAATAAGGCAATTTTCATTGCTTATATAGTTTCTCTTATAGCATCATTTTTAACTTCTAATTACCTCATTGAAACCTTTGACATATTTGGGTATGTATACGGTCTGATGTTATTTCAATTAATAGGAATTGGTATTTATCTTGTCTCAATTAAACGAATGAATTATGATCAATAAAATTATACATATTTCACTTGGGAAAGCAAATCCGAATAGGATGAATGGAGTAAACAAAGTTTTACACAGCCTACTTTCCGCCCAATCAGAAATCGTGAGTGAAGTTGAATTTTGGGGAATCTCGTTTTCAAAAAAACACAATTATCCGGTCAGACCATTTAATACTCGACTATATAGTGATACTCGACTAAAATTTAAGTTAGATTCCAAGTTGAAACTTGCTATCTCAAAACTAACTGAAGATGAGAACGTTATTGTTCATTTGCATGGCGCTTTTCTTCCTCAGTTGTTCTCTGTTTCAAGATTGTTGGTGGCGAATAACATACCTTATATTTTCACACCTCACGGTGGTTATAATATTCGTGCCCTTCAAAAGTCAAAACTCATGAAAAGAGCTTATATGAAAACGATTGAGGGATATATTGTTAAAAATGCCAAATCTGTTCAACTTATTGGTGCTTCTGAAGCAGAAGGCTTAATAAGATTTATGAAACCTCGGCACTTCAAAATTATTCCAAATGGACAAGTTTCTGCATCAAAAAACTTGACAAAGATTCCAAAAAAGGAAAATGGTTTAAACATTGGTTATTTAGGCCGAATTGACATTCAAACAAAGGGCCTTGATATTCTTCTTAAAGCACTGGTATTAGTGAAAGAGGAAGTAATAATTAAACTTTCAGTTATTGGTAAGGGAGGAGAAATGAAGAAGCTTAAGTCAGAGGTGCAAAAGTTACAACTTTCAAGGCAAGTTGAATTTAAAGGAGCATTATTTGGAGATGAAAAATTAGAAGCTTTGGCTCAACTTGATGCTTTTTTTCTGGTGTCAAGAAATGAAGGTCTCCCAGGAGTGGTATTGGAAGCTGCAGCAGTTGGGGTACCTTCTGTGGTTTCTGTTCAAACGAATTTGTCTGAGTATATTAAGAAGGCGAATGCTGGATGGGTAATGTCTGAATACAACGAAAATGAGTTAGCGCGAATTATTGTAGAAATTCGAAATGATAAAGCAAATCATCTGATTGATATTAAAGGTAAAAATGCCGCCGAAATGATTAGAAATGTTTTTTGTTGGAAAGAAATAGCTGAAAGTTTAAATCTCCTTTATGCGGCGTGAGGAACCATATATCATACGAAACATTCATTGGATCCTTGGCTTAATCTTGTTCATTAAGATAGCTGGTTACTTTTCTATAACTGATGTTAAGATAATTACGCAAATTTTCAAAGTTATTAGTCGTGTCGGAATGACATTGGTCATGGCGTCAATGTTAATGAAGTTGAGAGGAATGGGATGTGTTAATGCGCTTAAACTTAAAAACAGCATGGCGATATTGCTCTACTGTCTGTATCTAGGTCTTGGGTTTGCTTCATTTACTTGGTCTACAGACCCTCAGTATTCAGCTTTACAATGGTTTATGACCTTTGAGAGCTTTGTATTTGTTTACCTATTTTATAAAGTAATTTATACGATAAACCAATACTTTCCTAATCATCATATTGACCTTGTAAAGACCTTTACAAAGGCAACTTTTCCAATATTAATCATTTTCATTTTAGGCTCTTTTATTCTTCCCGAGTTTTTTTATCGCGAAATGAGAGGAGGCGAAGAAGTGAGGCTTGGAGGGTGGATAATGAATCCAAATGAGCTAGGGATGCTCGCAAGTTTAAACGGTGCCTTAGCCTACCTTCTCTTTGATAAAGGAATTAAAAGTCAAAAAATATTTCCGCTCCTATCTGTATTTGCGGCTCTGACAATCCTCCTAATGACTTCAAGTAGGTCCTCTTTGATTGGCTTTCTACTTATTATCGGAATTTTGGTTTTAAGATCGGATAACAGAAAACTGAAAATAGTCATGATCGCTTTGGTCGCATTAGTCTCTCCAATTGCTATAAATGTCATCATTTTTAAAGATGGGGGGGGGCTTGAAGAAGTAATGTCAATGACCGGAAGACTTCCTTTTTGGAAAGCGCTTTTGAATGAAGGTATTGTGAAAGAGCCTTTTTTTGGATATGGGTTCATGAGAATAAATTACACCGAGTACTTCCAAGGCTTAAACACTTATCCAGGAAAAATGACCCACAATACCTTTATGCAGGCGTTGATGAACTTGGGGTTTGTTGGTCTCTTCATTGCGTTATTTCAAGTCGTATTTACCGTCAAAAATTACTTCAAGAATAAAAGTGATAAATATGGTAATTTTTTTATTGCCCTTTTCATTCCAGTAATGATCAATTCATTCACAGAATTCGGAATTTTTGGTGATGCGAATTATGGTATTCTATTCTGGCAATTCCTTATTTTCCTATTCGTGTTTGACCAACGACTACATCTTACCTCTTTAGAAAAAACTGCAATTCGAAAGTTTCATAAAAAATTCCCTCATAATTCATCCCAATTTGGGAGGAGCTAGTTCGTTTTGGGAACTATATTTAAGCTAAAAAGTTGTAGAAACTTGTAGGCTAGCGTATTACAAATCTTGGTATAATTCTGACACATTGAATAAGTAGAAACCAAAAACAATTCTATGTTTAAGCAGAAATATATTAAATACTCAGATCTAGAACTTCTTACGAAAATATTTACGGGAGTAAAAGCAACAATATATGTTTTTGATCCAGAGGGAAAGGTGATTTATGACGTTGATGAAACATATGAAGTAGATAGCTCATCACCAAAAGTGTTATTTAATTTTGGGAAGGATCTTCTCAGATTCAAAGAATTTGAATTAACCGATTTTGACCAAGTATTTGACTTCGGAAGTATTTCAAGAATAGCAACTGCATATGAATTTAAGTTGAGATTAGTTCAAAATAAATTCAATGAGTTAAAATGGATTTTTAGCCCAAATGACAAGTTTCAGTCTTACTTAAATTTTTTTAATACAAAATCATTCAAAGCGAAATTGATAAAGACGGCCATCAAATTGTGCGCTAAACTAAAGTTGAATTCGCTTTTCAGTCAATCCTTTTATTTATACTCAAATAGTGAAATTCATTGTGAAAAAATGTATAAAAATGATTCGGCTGATAATTATTCTATTTATTGTGGATCTCCAGGTATACTGCGTAAGCCTGTAATTCAGTATACATCAGGAGGTCATGCGTTGGCTTTCGTAAAGTTTGCAATTTCTAATAGCAGTTTGACACAAATAGAACGAGAAAGGGCAATTTTAAGAAAACTAACTTCTAATCCGATCAATGGTATCTCAATACCACATATTTTGAAATCAGATTCGGAATTAGCCTTGGCAACATCTCCAGTAATTGAACAAACTAGCGGGAGAATAATCTTAAAAAGTTCTATTTATAGAGCTATTAAGGCAATGGCTGTAACCAATGTAAGATTTCAGAAGCTTAGTTTTTTACCTCATCTGGGAGAAATTAAAAACCAAATTTCATTGCTTAAGAATAAGGGTGAGCAATACAATGTCTTACAGACAAAACTTAAAAAAATAGAGGCTAAAATTGACACCAATCAATACATATATACCTCTTTAAGCCATGGCGATTTTTCTCCTTGGAACTTCAAGAACGGCACTGTTTTAGGTGTCTACGATTGGGAAATGGCTGATAATGAACGGCCAGTTTTACACGATTTTTTTCATTATATCATGATGGATGAAATACTTGTAAAAAGAGAGTTGGATGGAGCTCAAATAATTAAAAAGATTAGAATTGAAGCAGAACAACCAAAAATTAAATACCTCATTAAACATTTTAGAATTCACTTCAACACACATCTTCAGTTATATCTTCTCCATAACATCTCAGCGCAACTGGTTAGGATGTCAGAAACAAATAAATTAAGTGCTGATCATCTTCAACTAATAAAGGGGTGGAATTCAGTTCTAAATGAATTAATTCTTAATGTCAATTTTAAGGATCAAAGAGAGACAATTTTGTGTCAATTCGAGAAATTCATGATTTCAACGCCATACGTGGCAATGAAATTTATACATAAGAGGTTCTCAGAATTATCAATAGGAAGCGATTTAGATTTGGCTACTCATAAAAGAGAAGTTGATGGGATTTCGAAATTTTTCAAATTGTCAATGCTTGTTGATGATTTGAAAGTAAAGAGTTTAGGACACATGACTGTTCTAAAAATCTTTCTAAAAAATGGCCAGTTTTTGTCTGTAGATTTAATTCATAAATTTTCAAGAAAAGGAATTCTTTACTTAAATGCGGACCAGCTTATTTCTGGATGGAAACAAGAAGGAATGGTTAAAAAGCCCAGTGCCACCTTTGAGCTGCTAAACATACTTTCTTTTTACCTATTGAATAAGTCTGACGTGCCTCAAAAGTACGTTAAGCTTATGTCATCAATTTTCAATAGGCCTTTCTTAGAAGATAAGGCAATTGTTTCCGCGAGCTTGTATTTGGGAATTGAAGAAGGAGACTTTAGTGAATTATTCAAATACACACCTTCAAAAAGAAGACTTATGATTAAACATATTAAGGTCTATCAAAATTTTTTAGTGACCCAGAGAATTTTCAGAGTTTGTAGGTATTACTTGGTTCAATGTAAGAACTTAATTGTCCCTCAAGGAAGCATCATAACGTTTTCAGGAGTTGACGGCGCGGGTAAAACGACTGTAATAAATGAAGTTATTGAGTCTCTGAAAAATAAGTATCGTAAAGAGGTTGTTTATTTACGCCACCGTCCAGGACTTCTCCCAATTTTAAGTGCTGTTAAACATGGGAGTCGTGCAGAAGCGGAGAAAATTTCATCTCAAAACTTACCTAGACAAGGAAAAAACAAGAATAAAATTAGTTCAATTTTAAGGTTCTCGTATTACTACGCCGACTACATATTGGGTCAAATTATGGTGAGGGTAAAATACCTAAGCCGAGATAAGATAGTGATCTATGATCGATATTATTTTGATTTTATAAATGACTCAAAAAGGTCTAACATTTGTCTAAAAAGATCCTTTATTAAAAGGATGTACACCTTCATTTCTAAGCCTGACTTTAACTTCTATTTATACAATGATCCCAAGGTAATTCTTCAAAGAAAAAAGGAGCTTTCAAAAAAGGACATTGTTGAGCTGAACACAAATTACAGAATGCTTTTCAAAGAGTACAGTGAGAGCCGTATAAAAGGTGAATATATTCAGCTGAAAAACGACAAACTATCAGAAACTATTGATGTCGTAATGAGTCAATTAAAAAATATCGCCTAATGGAGAAAAGAAAAATACTTATGACTGCTTACGCCGTGAATCCATTTAAAGGTTCTGAGGATGGAACTGGCTGGAATATTCCTTTGAAATTAGCAGAAACGAATGTTGTGATTGTGATCACTCGTAAAAATAACAGAGATGAAATTGAAAGGTTTTATGAAGAAAATCCAGAAATGGGCCAACTTAAAAATCTATCATTTCACTACTATGATCTTCCATCTTGGTTGGTTTTTTGGAAGAAGAAAATTGGAGAGCGTGGATATGTTTTGTATTTCTACTTGTGGCAACTTTTTATGCCACTCTTTATCAAAAGATTAGGGGTAACTTTTGATATTGTCCATGCTCTCAATTTTCATAGTGATAGTCATCCTCAGTTTCTATGGCTACATAGAAAACCTGTATTTTGGGGCCCTATAGGTCATCATCCTAAGGTGCCCAGGCAGTTTATAACTAAACATTATTCAAAAAAAACCTTGGTTAAAGACAGACTTTACAATGCGATAAAATTCTCTATGAGAACATTCGATCCATTTTATCTTATTTCTAAATGGACCGCGAGTAAAATATTTGTGATTAACAGCAAAATTAATGATTCAGTAAGAGCAAAGAAGTCCAAAGTGATTGTTCTCCCAGCTGTAGCTGGTAATCAGATTGTAATCAACAAAATTCAAAAAGAGTCATTTAACATCATCTCCGTTGGAAGATTTACCTACATGAAAGGTTTTGACTTGATTATTGAAGCATTCCATCAATTTATCATGTTGTTGTCTGACTCAGAAAAATCATTGGTCAAAATGACCTTGGTAGGCAAAGGAGAAGAGAAAAACACAATAATTAATTTAATCAAGAAATTAGGGTTAGAGGATAACATTCAGATTGTTGAATGGGTAGAAAAGAGTGAAATGAAACATCTCTATACTGACGCCTCAATATTTGCCTTTGGTTCACATGAAGGAGCAGGAATGGTTGTTCCAGAAGCACTGAGTCATGGTTTGCCGATTGTTTGTTTTGATAATGAAGGCCCTGGAGAGCTCTGCGATAATTCAAACGCAATAAAAATAAAGGTACAAGGCTATGAAAAATCTGCCAATGCCTTTGCCAATGCTTATTTTAAATTGTTTAAAGATGTCT
>JBLFXO010000018.1:0-21822 GCA_047609865.1 Arenicella sp. | reverse complement strand
TCATTTTTGTGTATTGTTAAATTGAGAAGTGTCGTTTACATTAAATGAAAATTCTACATTGCTTAAGTCAATGATAGCATCCTTTTTAATGTCGATCTTGGTTTTGTTTCCTAAGACTTTATAAAGTTCATTCTGTCTGATACTACTACTATCGTTTGTTCTCTTAAATGAGATGTTATCTACCGTAATCTCTGTTCCTGAAGCAATATCAACCTTAGCGACAATTGCCTTTTTCATTGGACCAGTATTGCCGTATTTTAATTCGGCTTCTGCCATTACGAGAGAATCTTTTTTGCCCAGTGTTTCAAAAGTTATTTGAGCAATCTCTTTAACTTTTTTCATTTGGTCAATACTCACGGCTGCTTGAGAATCTATTCTCTTCTCACCAAATTGATGCGTAAAGTGTTTTTCAATTACATAATGACCGTTTGCTACTCCTAGGCAACTGATGTATTCGTTGTTAGCATCTGCTGGATCTGTATGGTCTGCATATCCCATGGGAAGATTGAAAAGCACAGAAAGCTTATTCATTCTTTCTAATTTGATATCCTTAAAGTCTGTTGGGTAGTTTTGAAATCCGTGCATTAGAAAAATGTCAGCTTTTCCTTTGTCTTTCAAATAATTAATGGCATAATCGATTTCATCTAAAGATGAACCACCAACGCCTAGAATTACGGTGTTCGAAAATTGAGCAGCTTTCTCTAATAGAAAGATATCGTTTAATCCGGTAGCATGAATTTCAATTGCTCTAATGTCGTAAGATGTCGAAATAGCATACTCTACCGACTTCACATCATTGCACATTAGAATGATATCTATATTTTTTGCTGTTTGTAAAATGCCATCCCATTGATCGCCAGAAAAACACCAGGGTCTTAAAATATCAATAGCCTCATGATCGTGAGCCATATAATCATCTAGGTCCAGCAGCAAATGAAACTTAATAGCATCAAGACCTAAGTCCATTGCATTTGCGATTAAATCTTTTGCAAACTGTTCTTCACCTTCATGATGAAAGGCCGTTTCGCCAATTATATATGGTTTTAGAATATTTTTCATTTAAAACTTATCTGTTTAATGTCGTGCTGAGCCTTTTCAAAATCAGCATGTTTACCAATATCCAACCAATAATTATTAATTGGATAGTGGAGTACTTTCTTGTTCAGTTCTATTAATTTTTCTAATAGATCAGTAGCGTTGAAAAAGGAGTTGGATGGAATGAGGTCAATTAGCGATTTTTTGAAAATATAAATCCCTGCGTTTGAATAGTAAGTGTAAGTTGGTTTCTCTTTTAAGGCTGTGATTTTATTCCCTACAGACTCAACAACTCCATAAGGAATTTGAACTTTGTAATCAGTAGTTGCGACAATCATGTCAGATTGATCAGCTATCAAGTCGTTAAACATTGACTCTAGATTAATGTTGGTCAATAGGTCAGAGTTCATCACTAAGATGTAGTCATTATGAAATCCTTTAATTTGCTTAACAGCGCCAATAGTTCCTAAAGGTTCTTCTTCATGAACATATGATATTCCAATTCCTTTGCCACTTCCATCTCCGTAATAAGCTTCAATTTTTTCAGCCAAGTAATTTACCGATAAGGTCAAATTGGTTATCCCATATGACTTCAATAAATCAATATTGTACTCCATAATCGGCTTGTCTCCAATTTCAAGCATAGGCTTGGGAGTGTTTTCAGTCAGTGGCATCAATCTAGATCCAACTCCACCGGCCATTATGACTGCATCAATTGGGAGAATCGTTTTGACTGAGTTAAAATTGATAATTCTATTCAAGGAGAGATCTTCATTCAACTCAGGAACGATACCGAGTTTTTGCTCCTTTATGAATTTTATCTTTTCATGCTCATACTTACCTCTTGTGAGAAAGGTGAAATCTGAATACATGAACTTTGAAATCTGATCATTTTTCGTGAGTCCGTTTATTAAGCCTCTTCTGATATCTCCATCTGTAATAGTTCCGAGAACTTTCCCTTCGCGTTCAACCATTAAGGTTCTTATTGTAGGGTTATTGTTGATTTTTTCAAGTGCTTCGGTCAACAAAGCCGTTACTTCTATAGTTATGTCAGTTTTATCCATTTGTCTTAAATATAGAAATTATTTTTTCTGCAGTATTCCCAGTGCCATAGGTGTTAAGGGCTTGCAACTGAGGTGAATTTTCTACTTTGTGTACGGCCTCTAAAATCTTTGATTTTATAATCGGAATGGTTAGAATGTTCTCCGTTTCTAATCTTCCTTTTTGTCTGTCTCCCAAATTGATCACATATTTTGGAAAGTATGCGGCTTCAACAAATCCACTTGAAGTATTGCCAAGTAGAAATTTACAGTGCTTCATGCATGAAAGGTATCCTAGCATTCCAAAAGATTCAACAAGTATGATGTTTGGGTTTGCCAATTTGAAATCATTGATCTTATCCCTTACCATTTGCCCCATTGTATCGGTATTGGGCATTGTGATGACAATCTGGTATTGGGCTTGAAGATCATCCATTGTACTCAATAACTCAGAGATATGAGTTTCGTTCTTTTCGTACTGTACCGTCTCTGGATGAAAAGTGGATAGAATGGTTGGTAATTCTAAGTCAATTTTAAACTTCTCTTTGAATTCTGGAATAGAAAGAAAACTCATTTTCGATAAATTGTCAACGCTTAATGCGCCAACATTATGAACTTCTACATCATCCTCAACAATCTCCTCGGCCCTTTTCTTATAATTATCTGTACTGACGAAAAGGTATTTAGAAAAAAGTGAAATCGAATGGCGATAAGCGTTATCGATAGCTCCTAGAGTTGTTTCACCTGCGTGAATATGAGCAATTTCTAAATCAAAAGGACTAGAGGCGAGAACTGCTGCATACATTTCATAACGATCTCCGAGCGCGACAAGCAAATCAAATTCGTTTTCTGCCCAAAACTTTGAGAAGGTCTCAGTTGTAGTTGCAATTGAATAAGCAACGCCTTGCGGAGTATTTGAATCCTTTAAGGTGTCTAAGGCGTGCTTTACTTCAAATCCTGATGTTTTGATTTCATCTAATGTAAAGCCATGTTCTTTTGACAAATGTGTTCCAAATGCAATGATTTCTAAATCAAAGAAGTCATCATTTTGCAATGCATGTAACAGTGGAAGGTAAATTCCAAAATCTGCTCTCGAACTTGTTAGAACACCTACTTTCATTTACAATTCAATTAATTCATCATTCTCAAAATCACGAATGGCCGCAGAGCCAATGGCTTCGTTCCACTTCATAGGTGAAACCCCATTTCCGGGTCTTTTAGTGCTTATGTTTTCAGTAGTTAGTAAATCACCTTTCTTAATTGCTTGGAGGGCAACTAAGCTCTTACGGGCTACAGAGATGTTTTTTTGTTCACTAGCTGAAGGCGCTTTCTCGAAACTCCCTAAAGCTTTTTCAATATTTCTAATTTGTTGAACCATTTTAATCAGTTCATTTGGCTCTAAAGATGCCTTATGATCTGGCCCTGGCATTGTGTTGTCAAGTGTAAAGTGCTTTTCAATCACCTTTGCACCCATAGCAACTGCTGCTGTTGGAATCTCAATTCCTAAAGTATGATCAGAATAACCATAATCGACATCTAGAGTTTTTCCAATAGTGAGCATGGCGTTCAAATTCACATCTTCCATTGGTGTTGGATATTCCGTATTACAATGCAGAATGGTGATGTCATTCTTATTCACTCCCTTGTCAATTAGCACTTGAAAAGAGTTCTCAACCTCTTTCATAGTACACATCCCGGTACTCATGATAATCGGCAAGTTTAGCTTTGCTACTCGCTCTAAATAGGGGAGGTTCGTTATTTCCCCTGATGGTATTTTAAAAAAGTCAATTTTATCTTTGATGTATTCTAAACTGTCAAAATCGAAAGCGGTGGATAGAAATTTAATTCCTTTTTCTTCGCAATACTTAATTAAAACTTCATGATCATTCTCACTCAACTCTAATTGCTTTAGCATGCTGTAAGCAGAATCGTTTTCAGAAGTATTGGTCTTTTGATAATCCGCCTTGATAGCCGATTTGCTGACTAAGTTTTCAGCCTTAAAAGTTTGGAACTTCACGTAATCAACTCCAGCTTGAACAGCAACATCAATAAGCTTTTTGGCTAGATTAATATCACCGTTGTGATTAACTCCTGCTTCAGCTATGATTAACGTTCTTTGCATTATTTAATTTTGCGAATTGGATGACCAATATAAGTTCCGGCTTCGGTTAAGTCTTTATCAACAACAGAACCAATGCCAACAATAACATTACCAACGGTAGTTTTTCCGTTTACAAAAGCCACATTTGACGCAATAAATGATTCTTTGCCTACAGTGACATCACCATTTAAAGTGCTATTGGTTGAAATATGGCAATTGTCTCCAACCGCAGCATCATGTTCAATAAGAGCTTTTGAATTGATAATACAATTCTCACCTATTTTTGCATTTGCATTCACAAAAACTTGATGCATTATTATAGTTCCTTGGCCAATACTGGCATATTTTGATACTCTTGCAGTAGATGCAATGATAACGGGCAGTTGAAAATCTAAACTTCTTAGTTGTTCAAAAATTCTCTTTCTAAAACCGGCCGATTTAATTTGACCAACCGTAACTAAAGCGAAATCATACTTTTCTCGCAATACCGGAAGATCTTCATCCGATCCAATAATTTTATAACCAAGTAGTTCAGACCCCACTTTATCCTTCATGTCAACAATTCCAGCAATTGAAAAGTCGTCAGTAGATTCTATGACCTCAATGCAAGATTTGCAATGACCGCCACCACCAATTAATATTATTTCTTTCTTACTCATTGATTCTGACACTACTTGTTATGTTCACTACTCTATCTACCAACCATTCAGCATTGGCTAAATCACTTTTAGGAGCATCCTTGAACATTTCTAATTTATTCATTAATGCCCAAATTGGTCGGGTCATGACGCCTAAATTGTTTGTGAATTCAAGGAACTCATCTCGTTCAGCGCGATCATTCAATAAAACCGCATTCAACCAATAATTTGATTTCGCTCCTTCAATCTCTCTCACTAATGAAATCTCTTCCTTTTTAGCAAGAAAATCCTGATACAAATCAGATAGTTCTCGTTTGTTCTCAATATAATGATTCAGTTGCTCTAACTGTGCGCAAGCCAATGCTGCATTCAGGTTAGGCATTCTATAATTATACCCTATTGCGTCATGCTTATATTCCCATTTATGAGGGACTTTAGCCTGAGTTGTTAGGTGTTTGGCTTTTTTAGCAAGTTCTTCGTTGTCGGTGACAATAGCTCCGCCACCTCCAGCAGTTACGGTTTTATTACCGTTAAAGCTGAATACTCCTAACTGTCCAAAGGTGCCAGTATGTTGCTCTTTGTAGTAACTCCCTAAGGATTCAGCTGCATCTTCTATCACTGGAATTCCGTATTTATCGCAGACATCAATAAGCTCGTCAATGTACATTGGGAGGCCGAAAGTATGCATTGGAATACATGCCGAAATTTTGTTTCCCGTATTTTTATTGTAACAGCTACCGTCCCTAATTTCGCTAGTCTCTGAGAGATGTTTATCTAAGATTTTAGGAGACAATCCCATTGTTTCTTTATCTACGTCAACAAAGTGGGGTAGGGCATTTTCGTAACTTATTGCATTTGCCGTAGCTACGAAGGTTAAAGGCTGAGTTATTACTTCGTCTCCTTTTTGAACTCCGGCAAGTACCAAGGCTAAATGAAGTGCATTCGTTCCGTTCACTGTAGCAATAGCATATTTTGCTCCAGTGATTTCACACATCATTGCTTCAAATTTGTCTACATAAGCTCCTCCTGAAGAAACGAATGTTGAGTCAATGGCGTCTAAAACATATTTTCGTTCATTTCCTATAAACCTAGGTTCATGTAGGGGTATGAAGTTTTTAGGTTCTCCATATGCAATTCTAATAAAATCAACCAGTTCAGAGTGCATAAACTACATTTTACTATCTAAGTATTTGTTAGCTTCCATATGATCAAAATTTGGAATCATATGATGGAACAATTCCACCAAGTTTTGTTTTGTCCAGGACTTATTTTTTCTGTAATCGCTAATCTGAGAGAGGAAGTAAGCTAATTTCTCTTCATCATAATTAGGGTCATTCTTAATGACACCAAGCGAATTATGTTTTTCTAGATCTAAGGTTTCTTTTTCGGTAAAAAACTCTTCAAAGCTCTTTTCTCCGGTAGTATTACTTTCAGAAAACATGCAAGGCCACTTCTTTTGGCTCGATAGTTCATCCATTCTTTCTCTCGCTTCTTGTTCCGTCTCACATAGAACCGGTTCATATCCAAGAGATTTCAAATATCTTTCTGCGATTTCAGAAAATGTGATCAAGTGTAAATCCTTATCCAGCTTAGGGAAGTAGATGTCTCTATTCTCTCCGAAGATGGTAGACATCAAGCAGAGTTCGCCTGATTCCTCAGGTATCACAAAATATCGTTTGACATCTGAAGGTGCCGCAATTGGCTGTAATTTCTTGATTCTTTGATCAAAGCCATGCAAGAGTGAGCCATCTGAAAAGGCAACATTTGCAAAGCGTGCCGTTGAAATGCAGATTTCGGCGCTCTTTTTCATTAGGAACATTTCCATGATTCTTTTAGAGCCTCCCATCATATTCACGGGGTTAGCAGCCTTATCTGTTGAAACACAAAAATATTTTTTGGTTCCGTTCTTTATAGATTGATCAATAGTTTTTATTGTGTTGAGAATATTGACTTCAATCATTCTCATCAAAGTAAAGGGGTCTTTCTCACTACGAACATGTTTAAGAGCAGACAAATTCAATACGTAATCATATTGACCATCACTCTCTATGAAAGCATCATATTCAATTGAAGCGATATCTAAAACTAAAGTCTTGAAGTCACCATCTATATAACCGAATGAACTTCGAATATCTCGAACAAGCTCTACCAGATTATTTTCGCTGACATCAACTACGTGAAGTTTCTTTGGATTCCTTTTAAAGATTTCTTTAGTGACAGCCTGTCCAATAGTTCCCGCTCCACCCAAAACGAGAAAGCTTTTACTGCGGATATTTTGCACCAAGCTGATTTCATTTTGATCAATATCTTGACTGAAAAGTTTTTCATTTCTATCAATCAAACTCAAGTAAGACATACCCATTAATTATTATAAAATCCTTTACTAAGATAAGACCTAAAGATAATAATCATTTTGCCCTAAGTTGGTTGTTTTTTGATTAAAAAATCAAAAAGGAATTTTGAGCCCATTTTGTTTGTCTCATTTCACTCATTAACAGCAGGTAACAATTAAGAAAGGCTGTGCAATAATGAGTGCTACTTTGGTTTATAGAACCCAACTCAATGAGTTCGTTAACGGTTAATTGTTGTTAAATACCGCTGAGACATGAAATAAGCTGCATATATATTTAGTTCCTTTACTTAAAAGGAATCAATTGGGAATAATACAAAAACAAGCTTTGCGAACAACTGTACTCAGTTTGTTTGGGTCTGTGTTTGGCAGTGTCACTAGAATTGGCATGTCCTTATTGATAACTGAAGCCCAAATTGGGTTGATGCAACTCTTGGATGCGATTTCAGGTTTGTTTTCGATTATATTCTCTTTAGGATATGAACAAGTTCTATCTAAATTGTTTCCGACTTTTAGAGATGAAGAGAAGGGCCATCATGGCTTTTTGGTATTCGGGATAATGCTCTCATTGGTTGGTACAGCATTGAGTTTCTTGATTTACTATTTCTTCAGCGACTTCTTTTTGACAGATAATCCTCAGACAAATCAGCTGTTTAAAGCCTTTTCGTTTCTAGTCTTTCCACTGATATTTTTTAGAATAGTTTTTCGGAATCTAGACGGTTATGCGAAAATGCTTTTTTCAACTGTGATTGGTGTCTTCTTAGATGGTTTCGTGAGTAAGTTAATTTTAGCCTGTGGAATTTTAGCTTTCTACCTGACTTACATAGATTATGAGTACTTGTTGTATGTGTATACCATTTGCTTCTCAATTCCGGGGATAGTGATAGCTGTATACGCTTTTGCAAAAACTAAAAATATTGTACTGCCACATAAGAGTTTGGTTGGCAGTGGGAATAGAAAACGATTGGGAGAATACATGCTATTTGGGATAATGGTGAGTGCCTCAGGCTCAATAGTTTTATATGTAGATAGTGTGATGGTTAATAAACTAATCTCTCTGGAAGCCTTGGGAGTGTACTCAATTCTGTTCTTTGCAGCTAGGTTAATAGCCATCCCAGCTAAGGGAATCATCAGGATTTCCAATGTTGTAATCGCTGAATCGTGGAAGAAGAATGATCTAAAGAACATTCAAGATATTTACTCAAAGAGCTGTTTGAATCAAATGTTGATTGCTGCCTTTATGTTTGGGGTAGGTTGGGCATGTTTGGATACCGTCATGCAATTCTCTCCTAAATTAGCCTCTTATTCAGCTCATATTTATGTGTTTTTCTTTTTAGGATTAGGTTTGACTGTTGAGATGGCGACAGGCGTAAATGCGGTGATTATTGCTACCTCTACCAAGTTCAGATACAATACTTATTTCGGGTTTTTATTAGCCATTTTGATTATCATTTTCAACTTTATATTTATCTATTTTTATGGAATTGAAGGGGCGGCAATAGCCTCAATGTTGGCTATGGTAATTATTAACTTGTTGAGATGGTTGATGTTATATAAGTCATTTAACTTGCAGCCGTTTAATGCCAATTTCTTAAAAGGCCTGTTAATCTCTATAGCATTTATCATTCTCTGTTCATTTATTGATTTGGATATTGAGCCAAAATTGAAGTTGTTGATCTACTTTTTAGGACTTAGTGGTCTTTTCTGGATAATCGTGATTAGGCTTAAAATATCTGAAGATATCAACGCTTGGCTATCAAAAATCAAGAATACTTTGATTAAAAGAAAGCAATAAACACTATTTTTGAACCGAATGACTACCGAAAAAATCTCTAAAAATATTACTGGCCTAACTGTACTTGTGACAGGAGGAGCTGGTTTCATTGGTTCTAATTTGGTTGAATCACTTTTGAAGTTACCTCTAGAAAAAGTCATTGTCTTTGACGACTTGTCTACAGGGTTTATGTCGAATATTGAGGAGTTTAAAAGCAATTCAAAATTCAGCTTTATTCAAGATTCCATTACTGATTTTGAAGCTTGTAAAAAAGCATTCGAAAATGTAGATATTGTTTATCACTTAGCAGCATTAGGAAGCGTTCCGAGAAGTATTAATAACCCCGTTGCAACCAATAATGTTAATGCTGGTGGATTTGTAAATGTGCTAACGGCAGCTAAAGATGCAGGCGTAAAGAGAATAGTGTATTCTTCATCTTCAAGTGTTTACGGAAATGATCAGACCTTACCTAAGATAGAAAGTAAGATTGGTAAGGCATTATCACCTTATGCCGTTTCTAAGAGAACAAATGAGCTTTATGCTGATGTATTCAGTGATTTGTATGATATAGATGTAGTTGGCCTAAGATATTTTAATGTCTTTGGACCTAAGCAAAGTTTGACTGGTCCTTATTCAGCTGTGATTCCAATTTTTGTATCTAATCTTCTTAAAGGAGATTCTTGTTTCATTAATGGTGATGGCAAGATATCAAGAGATTTTACATTCGTTCAAAATGTAGTTCACGCCAACTTATTAGCTTCTCTTTCTACCTTTGAAAAAGGAGCCAAACGTTTGTTCAATGTAGCTATGGGAGATCAAATTTCATTGACTGATCTTTATGAGGCCATTGAAAGTCAAATTCATTCTGGATTAGAAGTGGCATACAATCCACCTAGAGTAGGAGACATTTCCTCTTCATTGGCTTCAATTGAATTGGCTAAAGATCAATTAGGATACAAACCGCAATTGAGATTTGAAGAAGGTTTAAAAATTACGATTGATTGGTATCGTTCTAACACTTAGATGCCTTGTTCGTATTAGACTGTTGTTTAGCTTTGTACTTGAAATAGCTCTTCCTTCTTTTATCGTATTTCTTTCTAGTAATTTTTCGTTCGTCTAACCAATCTTGAGTAGGCAATTCTGGCCATTTCACATCATCAGCTTGTTCATCTTTGGTTTGAAAAGGTTTCTTTTCGGGAGCCTCAGATTCTTCGCCAAATTCATCATAGAAATGTTCTTCACTCAATCTTCCTTTTTTAAAGACTGACGAATATTTTTTGGTGTTCTTTTCGTTGTCATAGTACTCTTCAAAGATGCCGTTTCTCGTATCTCCCTTGTAATTTTCAACAGTCCACTTTCTCTCATCAGTAGGATAAAACCTCCTTGTTTCTCCATCTCTACATCCATTATCATGGCTTTCTTCATACAAGAGAGTTCCTCCTTCATAATAGTATCTTGAAAGTCCTTCTTTTTTACCCATTTTGAATTCTTGCTCAGATTCTACCATGCCATCTCTGAAGTAAGTAATGTACTTTCCATTCCATTCCCCGTCTTTGTACATGATCTCTTTTTTGAGAGAATTGTTTGGATAGAATTCTTGTTTTTTACCGTTGAGCGTTCCCATACTCCAACTCTCAATTTTATGTAAACTTGAATCTCGAAAGTAGTAATGAGACTCGCCATCTTCAGCACCCAAGACATAGTTTTTCTCCCATTTTAAACTTCCGTCAGGTCGATAAAGTTTCCAGATACCATCTTCTAAACCTGAACCATCTTCAGTGTGGCCTCTAATCAGATTAGCGACTCCGTTATCAAACCAAACTGTATCTATTCCTGCAGATTTTCCGGCAGAAAAAGTAAGCAACATTTCTAAGTTTCCGTTGATATGACAAACCTTGCAAACCCCAGTGTAAGGCTTACCTGATTTTTGGTTGATGGTTGCTTGATTATCTTCGTTAAAATAAACATGGCCGTTGCAATCCGGAATCATCCTAAACTTAGCATCACGGCATTTTTGTGCATCAATGACCTCTTTTTCATCAGGATTGATTTCACCTCTCATATCTCCTTGAGAATGAGAAATTGAAGAAATTATCAATAGGCTTATTAAAGTTAGAATTTTCATTTGTCGGTTTGTTGAACTGTATAGTAGGTTAAAGTAGTAATTCTACTTCAATTATTATGCCTCAGTTCGGGCCGAAAAATGTTTTTGTAAGATTGGCTGAAAAGAAGAGTGAATTTCAACGACTTTATTCTGGATGTAATCAAAGCAAACAAGAACAGATGAGCCTTCAGCAACGAGAGCACCGTTTTCATCTTTAATTTCGTAAGTGAGAGTGAAGCTTTTGGTGCCAATGTATGAACAAGATACTTCTACGCTGAGCTGGTTTTCAAGTTTTCCTGGTCTATGATAAATCACTTCGTTTTTCTTGAGAATGACGCCATATTTTTTCCAATCCCACTCTCTTCCCAATTGAGAAACTAAAAAATGCATTCTTCCGCTTTCAAAGTACTGAAGATAAACTGCATTATGGATATGACCAGCAATGTCACAATCAGAAAATCGGATTTGTAAAGGGCAGGAGATCATTTGTCTAATTTTTCAAACTCAGAATTATTACTTCTGAATTCAGGAACGATATATTTCATGAGTTTCACTATTTCCTCATTGTCTTGAGAATCGAACATGGCTGTTAATTCTGAAATTTTTTCGGAGATTTCCTTGAAGTTGTATTCCCTGACCTTCGCAATCAAAATTTGTGGATGATGTGTAGGAACTGTATTCTCTTCATTGGTAAGTAGCTCTTCAAATAATTTCTCTCCGGGTCTTAAACCAGTAATTTTTATCTCAATATCCTTATCAACTTCAAGTCCACTCAACTTAATCATCTTCTTTGCCAAGTCAAAGATCTTCACAGACTCTCCCATATCAAATACGAAAATCTCACTTCCATTACCCATTGCTTCTGCTTCTAATACAAGAGCGCAAGCTTCAGGAATAGTCATAAAGTATCTTGTAATCTTTTTATCGGTAACTGTTAAAGGACCACCGGCTTCAATTTGCCTTTTAAACAATGGAATCACCGACCCGTTAGAACCGAGTACATTTCCAAACCTTGTAGTAATGAATTTGGTATTAGATTCTGAGTTGGCTGACTGCGCATAAATTTCAGCAATTCTTTTTGAAGTACCCATTACATTTGTTGGGTTTACTGCTTTATCTGTAGAAATGAATACAAATTTCTCCACTTTATATTCTATAGATAAATCGACTAAGTTTTTAGAACCTTTCACATTAGTGAGAATAGCCTCAGAAGGATTATCCTCCATCAATGGAACGTGTTTGTAAGCGGCGGCATGAAAGACAATTTCAGGTTTTAAAGTATTGAACACATGTTCTAATCTTCCCGTATTTCTAATATCGGCAATTACCGTTTCTGTAAGATGTAAAAGGCGTTGCTCCTTCAGCTCCATTTCTAAGTTATAAAGAGGAGACTCAGCTTGATCAAGGAGGATTACTTTTCTCGGATTATAAGCAACTAATTGTCTCACTATCTCACTGCCAATGCTTCCTGCAGCCCCGGTAACTAATATGGTTTTATTATCGAACTCACTTCCTAATTTATCTGAATCAAGTGTGATGGACTCCCTTCCTAGAAGGTCTTCAATTTTAACGGGCTTTATTTGTCCACTCGTAAACTCTCCATTGATCCAATCTGTGGGAGAAGGAACATTTAATACTTCAACATCATGAGTTAAACACGTATCAATAACCTCACGCTTTTGTTTTTTATCTGGATTTTTAATGGCAAGAATCAGTCTCTTAATTCCTTTTGATTCAATAACGCTAGCTAAAGAAGAAGTATGGAAAATTTTAAGCCCTTCCATTGTCTTTCCCAACTTAGCTTTGTCATCATCAATAAAGCAAACTATTTTACCATCTAATCGAGATTCTTTTTCAATAGTATGCTTTGTAATCAAACCATAGATTCCTGAACCATAAATCACTGTAGGGATTTGATCTTTATTTCTCTTGACACCCTCCATGTACAACAGTTTGATGGCAAATCTGAAAACTAGAAGAAAGGAGATACAAACGAAATATTCTACAATTATAATCGAGCTTGGAAACAAAAAGTTTCCTCCATAAAATCTAAATTGAACAAAAGATACCGCTACCATTAGGATGGTTCCCGAGGTAACTCCGAAAATAACTCGTTTGACATCTGCAGTTGCGGTGTGACGCATCATTCCTTGATGCATTTTAAAGATGTAGAAAGTAAGAGCTCTGGCCCCAATATAATATGGAAGTCCGGTTAAGAAGATGTTATACTCATCTTCAAACGGCAGGTTGGTAGTATCAAACCTTACCAAATAAGCAACTATCAATGCCAGTAAGGCAATGAGAACGTCCACCATAAACGTTAACCAACGTGGTATGCTACGTGTAGGTAAGCGCATTATATATTAATAGTATTTACCATTCAATATTTAATACGCAGAAAATGGAAAAAAGATAGGGGTTTACTCAACTTTTTCTAGCCTAAGCGATTCTTTTTGCTTTTCTGAATTAATCACTATTAAATATGACCCCGCTTCATATGCTGAAAGGTTAATCTTAAATGTTTGAACTCCCCGTTCTAAGAGGCCGTCATAAATCGCTTTTATTTGCTTCCCATTAATAGCATAGAGATAAATGTTGAATATGCTTTTTTTTGTAATCTCTAATTGAATATTGGCCTCGTCCCTTGTTGGGTTAGGGTAGAGTATAGCAGTAAATGTTGGTTGGAAGCTTTCAGGGAAAGGGTTCACCATAATTGGCAATGGTTCGTCTTCAATAACAACCAAAGGTGTCTTTGTATCTGTTGTATCTTCTATATAATGATAGAATTCAGGATCAATCATCAATCCGCCATCTACCATTTCATCAGTATAAAGAGGATCAATAGTTGGAACTTCTTCAGAAGTATCTTTTGTCACTTCAATTTTTATAGTATCCTCAATTGGATTATACGGCTCTGCGATAAAATCACCCATTATGAAATCATTAGGGTATGGTTGAATAGTGTCTACTGGCGGTAAAGCTATAACTGTATCAGGCGGAGTAGCTACGTAAGAAAGGTCGATATCGCCTTTTACGAAATCTGTTTCTTCAATGAATGCTATTTTACCTAAAGTCAATGTATTAATTTTTGACAATGAATCTGGAGGAGTTTCACATTCAGTTTTTACCTCATTTACTTCTGGTACATATTTGATTTTCCCTTTCTTATGAGTTTGTTGAGTGATTTTTTTCGTTGTATCAGCTTCTACTGGAGGATTACCAATTTGAAGTTGCGCGTCTGAGTTTGCTATCTTACCTCCGAAAATTGAATTCAAAACGGGAGTAGTTTCTAAAGAAGAACATCCTGAAAATAGCGTTATACCGAATACAATCAAGCAAGCATATAAAAACTTTGATTGAAATGTACTGGTCGATTGATTTTGCCAAGCGAAAAAATTATCATTCAATTCATCAAGTTGAGTCTTTTTAAATCTCCCACACATATGCTTACCAGCACTATCCTTTAAAATTGTTTTTACTTCGTTAGGAGATTTGTTACTAAAATCAACAACATCAATTTTACAAGAGCCACAAAATGCACCTTTCTGAGTTGGTGTAAAATCTGCCCAATTCTCGTGACATGGTTCTGGAATGCTAATCTTTTTCATAGGTGATGTTTTGAATACATAGATCTGTACACTCACATCTGAGAAAGGTTCAATTTAGTTCACCTTGATGATTTTCAATATTTTATTTTGCGTTTTAGAAGCAATTTTAAGGTAGAACATACCACCGTTGAGGTCTTCTAAATCTAAATTGAAAACTTGTCTTCCTGATTTCAACTTTCCTGAAGAAATTTTCAAAACTTTTTTACCATTCAAGTCATAAATGAAAATCTGATAGCTTTCTTCATCTGCTACTTCAAATGTCAATGTGGCCTGATCTCTTGTTGGATTAGGGTAAACTTCTCCGACTATTTCCTTTTTCTCAATGATTTCAACTTCACTTATCAAATCTTCAGGTTTCATGACTGTTAAGTGCTCAATTAATTCGTAGTTATGAGAACAACGGCACGAAAGAACTATTACCTCTGATATTACCGGTGCTGTGGATATTTCAGCAAGAGTAATTGTTTTCTGTATTGCCAAAGAATCTGAAGGCTGTTTCTCAAAAGAAATCAGACGACTCAAACGTTACTCAGAATTCCCCTTTTAAAGGTTTTTTTTTATTATTTGCTTTTTAAAAAGTATTTTAAATAACGAAAAAATTGGACAAATGTGAGCTCGATTGATAATTGGCGTTAAGAATTTATTCAACCCGCAGAGAATTCTGAGCCGGGTACATTGAGAAAAGTATACTGATGGGGAGAAAGCTACCTCGAAGACAATAATTTTAAACTCCAAAAAATGTACCTCTTTTAACTTTTTTTCATTTTTTGACAAACACAAAACCACGAATAATCTTGGGTAAGGGGAGTTTTCTGCCTAAATGAAAAAATAACCTGATATTCAACGAGATTTGGTAATTTCGTTATAGACAATGAAGCTGAAACACAAGAATCGAAATGCCGCCAGAATGAATAACTTGAGAGTTCTATTTCTTGTATTAATAAGTTTGACTTCAAGTTTAGTGAATGCTCAGGACACTATTATTGGACTCACTAGTCCGGATCATTTCAATATTGATGGTACTGACGCTCATTATTATAATAACTCTGTGATTAGACTGAAAAAAGACTCTAGTTTATTTAATGGAGTTTGGACTCATCTAAGTGATTTTAAGAACGACTACTCTATAACAATAGTATATAGGAGATATGCTCATGGCAAGATGATAAATTCAAGAAGCCAGTTTTACTGCGTACCAGAGAACTTATCATTGAAACAACGAAAATTATTGACGAATCCTGATATTAACGAACTGTTTTTCTGTGGAGAATCATCAACAAATAATGACTCAAAGACAACATCTTTTATAAATCAAAAAGGGGATACTTATGAGACACGTTATTACTACCATGAAGTTGGATATTCTTATTCAAGCAATCAAACCAAGAAAACCTATATGAGCAGATTTAAAAGCTCTGAAACATTTTCGAAAAGCTGGGATCAAGACAGTTCCTTGGATAGGAGGTACGAATATAATGAACCAGGGGACACCATACTTTGGCGTTATTCCAAGCGTATTGACACTAATATATATCTGTCTCGATTAAAACTGAAATTAGGCGATACAGCCAGCTTTGAAACAAAGGTAAATGGGCAATTGGTCGGGTATAAAGTAGATGGCCATTATGAATTGGATGGCTACAGACAGGCTATTAGAACAATGTGGAACAATGGCAAAATACAAGACATTCTAAACGAGGACGTTATTTACGTAGATAGCAATATGAAAGTCATTAGTAAAGCTAAATATTTGGGCCTTGTTGACAGTACCATGTATAATGGCTATTGGGCCTACCAACTCACTGAAGAATCCCGTAATTATCATTTTGTCCTTTATCCAATTCAGTGGTCTTTTGAATATAAAAAGCTTAAAAAAATAATTCGTAAGCATAGACGAAAGCACCAGAACTCATGCGTATAACATAGGCTAAAATGCTTGCTCCGTTTATGCTTCACAAAACTAACCTACTTGAAAACAGCTATCTTTAGTACAAAACTTAATCACAGGTAAATGGCGCACGTCATTCTAGCCCTGATCGTTATTTAACTAAATACATTGGGCACAGAGAGAATGATTAATGCACTAGTTAATATTGCTTTATAAATTTCCATAACGGGTTTATATTTTTTGAATTTTGAGTGTTTCATTTTGGTTTTCTGCAATGACTTGAACGAAATACATTCCTGGTTTCAAATCATTCAAATTGATTTCAAACTGATTTCTTCCGAAGGAGAGTTCTCCATAATGAATTTCCTGGATTCTTCTTCCATTCATATCATAGAGAGTGATTTGGTATTGAGCATCTTCTTCAATATCCAATGCTAAAGTTACTTGGTTTCTTGTTGGATTCGGATAAACAATGGCTTCAAAAAAATCAGGTTGAGCATATATTGGTTCCGCAAAAATTGAATAGTCTTCATCAACATCTGAAGTGTCAATCGGAATTCTAATTACGGTTTGATAACTAGGTTGGCATCCACAACTGCCGCCACCTCTTGCTACAATACTGACTTGAGGTAAGAGTGTGTCTATTTCTTGGATATCATAGAAGAACTCAATTGGTTCAACTTCATACGGTTCATCTTCAGGATATACTTTTTCAATAATCCAATGAGGTTCTACCTCTATCTTTTGCAATGTTTGATAAGTTTGAATTGCTTGAGTTTCTGAAAATATTTCAAGTTCAACGGCTTTAATATTAGAAAGACAAAGCACGATTGCTGCAAGAAATGAAAATGAAATTAAAGTTTGGAGCTGCTTCATAATGTCTGTTTATTAATAGATGCTATTTCTCGCTTAATTCCATAAAAAAGAGTCTTAATAAAAATTAAGACTCTTTTTCCCTTTTTCCCTTTATCCATGAAATCCTCTCATCCCCATGAGAGAACATTTTTAATCTAATTTACTTTTTGAATTTTCAATGTTTCAGATTGAGTTTTTGATATAATTCGAACCAAATAAGTTCCCGAATTCAGGTCATGTAAATCTAAGTCAAATTGATTTCTACCTTCAGGAAGCTCACCCGAATGTACATTTCTGATCATTCTTCCATTCATATCATATAGCATGATATCAAATTGACCGGCTTCATTAATATCTAATGCAACTGTTGATTCACCTTGCGTAGGATTAGGATAAGCTTTAGCCTCAAATAAGTCTGGATTTGCTAAGATTGGAGGAGCTAAAATGGATTCAACTGTATCTGGTACTGTTGCTTCTATATAACTTATGTAAGCTCTATCTGCTCCAATTCCTCCGGCATAAATTACTTCGGTCCTGAGATCTGGTTCTTGTTTTATTAATCCTTCAATCAGATAATCCTGTTGATTATAACCGATTTCACCTGACACTTCACAAACAATGAGATCGTAAGGAATAGCAATGTCAGCAACATAATCTCTTAAATCTATTTCTGTAATCTCTTGATCTTCATTTATAAATTCTAATTGTCCAGAAGGTATTTCAATTTGAGTCACCGATTCAATCATAGCACGTTCTTCTGTTTCACATGCGAATAATGTGAGTCCGAATACCATGACAAGTGCCATTATAAACTTGCTTTGAAAAGTTCTTGAATTTTGATTTCTCCAGTCTTGAAAACCTGCATTCAATGATAACAATTGATCTTGAGTCATTCTACCACAAAGGTGTACCCCTTTACTTTCTTTAACAATTGAGTTGATTTCGAGATTTGACATATCTCTAAAGTCATAAGTGTCAATGCTACATTTATTGCAAAAAGCACCTCTTTCTGTAGCTGACATTTTTGAAAAATCTTCACTACACGGATCTGGAATTTGAATCATAATTGTGGTTTATTGGTTTGACTTTACTGTTTAGTTAACTTTTTGAATTTTAACTGTTTCAGTATGTTCGTCAGAAATAATATTCACAAAAAACAGACCAGAATTTAATTCATACATATCAATCTCAAACCTTTGATTGCCTTCAAATAAGTGTCCTGTATGAATATCTCTTACTTGGCGGCCATTCATATCATACATTACCACCTGATAATTTCCTTCAGAAGGAACTTCAAAACTTAATGTTGAATTAAATTGAGTTGGGTTTGGAAAGGCTTTAGCTTGAAAATCTGCATGAATAATTTCAATATTATTCATGTCAATTTTTGATTCAATTGAGTCCGAAACTACGACTTCAATATATTCTAGAAGTTGAGGACGTTCATCCGCAATCATTATCCCTGCAGTTCTATAAATTTCTCCCTCATACGGCTTATCTATTATCTGCTCGTCATATCTAGTTTCAAGAATTTGATTACATACTCTAACTTCAGCTTCCATTTCTACGTCAATGACATCTAGCATCTGAATTAATTCAAGATCTTCAATCATTTCAATTTGTTGAACAAATCGTTCAGTTTGGTCAACCTCTTGTGCAATTTCTATTTTAGCTACAGATTGAATTAGTTGCTCATCTTCCGTTTCACAACTGAATAGTCCTAATCCAAATACTAATAGTAAAGCCATGATAAACTTACTTTGAAAGGTCTTTCTTCCTTGTCTTTTCCATGAAACAAATCCTGCATTAAAATCATCTAATTGTGTGTTGTTTATTTGTCCACATAGCTGACCATCTCCGTGATCCTTAATCGTCTTCGCGATTTGATATTGAGACATCTGTCTAAAATCATAAGTGTCATGTTTGCACTTTGAACAAAACGCTCCTTTTTCGGTTGCAGTCATTTGACTGAAGTCTTCTTTACAAGGATTAGGTATCTGGATCATAGCTTAGGTTTTTATTGAGTACATCTAAACCTTGATTAGGTTCATTTTATGGATGCATAATTATTTCATTTTCCATAAATCAAACTATGACTGAATTTGGATGGATTGTTTTCCCAGCGTTCCTTTAAAATCAATTTGCAGGTCTAGGGCATAGTGCTTTGGATAATTAAGCTGAATAGATCCCCGCCCTTTTTTCATCACCAAAGGGGTGTTTAACCAGGAGACGTTTAGAGGGAGGTGACTTTTACAATCTCCAAATTGGGTGATAGAAACTTGAACGATTTCTTCTTCAACGACTTCCATTTCGAATGATGCACCTGTTTCATCTGGAATGATGGAGTAGCAGTTTTTACCTGAAGTAAAGTAATCTTTTGGGATTTCTAAGTTTTCTTCAAGTGTGTCAGGCATAATAAAAAAGGAGATTGTACTTGAGCCAGTTAACCAGAAGTATTCATAAGGTTGTTGACCGCCCCAACCAACGTAAGGCGGATATTCGCCCCAGCCGGTAATGGGTTGAAAAGTGATTGGATAGCCGACAATAGTTGTGTCGACTGAGGTAACACCAGTATCAATCCAAAGGCTAGAATCAATTACGGTAGCTGCAATTTCTAGTGTAGTTTTAATATCTGAAACTTCAGGCGTAACTTGATGAGAGGTTGGAATATCTGCTACTTTTTTTGAGTTTGTACAATTGGCAAGTAGGGCCAAAGATGCTAGACTTAAGATTAAATGTTTCATGTTTGAGGGATTTAATATGGATTAAGATTGAATTTGAATAGACTGTTGCCCAAGCGTTCCTTTAAAATTGATTTGTAAATCCAATTCATAGTGCTTTGGATAATTAAGCTGAATAGAACCTTGACCGTGTTTCATGACAAGAGGAGTGTTTAGCCATGAGATGTTTAAAGGAAGATGACTTTTACAATCACCAAATTGGGTGATAGAAACTTCAACGATTTCTTCTTCAACGACTTCCATTTCGAATGATGCACCATTCTCATTAGGTAAGATTGAGTAACAATTTTTACCAGAAGTGAAGTAATCTTTTGGGATGTCCCTATTTTCAACTAAAGTGTCAAATCCCACAAAATAACAGCAACTTGTTACCCAGAATATCCCGGGGTCTATAGTAATAGGCCAAGGATTATAAGGTGGCCATGGTTCCCAAATATCCCCAGGTACTATGGTAAACAATGAATCAAGGTTTACAAATGGTGTGACAAATAGTGAACTATCAACCCATTGAGGCAAATCTGTAATGTCCTGTGCTGTTTCCAGATTTGGGGTGTTTTGGTTCTCTTCGATATTCGCTTCATTTGACGAAGGGATTTCAGTTGCTTTTTTCGTGTTGGTGCAACTGACCAGTGAGGCCATGGCCGCTAAGCTTAAGATTAACTGTTTCATATTTACAAGTAGATTAATCGCCCAACGTCTTCGAAAATACCTGACTTTATATTGATAGTGTAGGTACCATTCATGAACTCGTCTAGCGGAATGATTATGGTTTTGTTTCCAGGCTCAATGTTTAAAGGAGCCGAAAAGAGGGTTTTACTATTGGGGTAAGGTTTTGGACCGAATTGATCTTGACTTATTTTTAATAATATTTCTTGAGAAACTATGGCCTCATAGCTGAAGTGAAGTTGATTCTCTAAAATTTCAAATTGGAATGTATTGAAGCCAACTTTTAAGTCTTGCTTGAACTCAGTGTATTTGGGATTTCTGTAATCATCACCAGTCAAATCATTTGTTTCTAAAGCTTCCCCGTAATGCGGGGAACTCCAACTTATTGATCCGTAAGAGATTGCTGGGTTAAGATCTATGAAAGTAACTTCAGGTGGAGGTGCCCATTCGTATGTTAAAGAACCTCCTACTAACTCTGCGATTTCAATTGGGTAATCTCCAATGAGATCATTGCATGTGATCTCCATAGGAACTCCTCCCATAGGCAGAGTCGACCATCCGGTAATTACCGATTCGCCTACAGGAAAATCCCATTGCCAAAGAGAGTCAGGAATTATTCCCGGATGCCAGATAAAAGTAATATATGGTATTTCTACTTCAAGAGGATAATACAAAATGTCATTTGTAATTTGGTCAATTGAGAGTTCATCAGTTGAATCAACTGCCACGAACTGAGGTTCGTGGCAGATAGACTCTTGAGCCATAAGGCTGCTCTGTGCGACCAGTAAAGCGAATAGAAAAGCGTATTTCAATTGTGTTTTAAGCCTCAAATGGTTAAACCATTCAAGAAAATTTAACTCATCCAATTTCTTTTGAGTGACCCTAATACAAGGCTTAATTGCTTTGTTAAGGCTCTCTTTAATTTCTTCATTAGTTGATTCTGTAAAATCAAGAACCTCCTTTTTACAGGATGAACAAAATGCACCTTTTTCAGTTTGGGTCATTTTAGTCCAATCTTCATG
>JBLFXO010000017.1:0-22962 GCA_047609865.1 Arenicella sp. | reverse complement strand
ATAGATACTGGGATATTCAAGTATGCAGTTGAAGGTTCAATTCAATTGGGCAATGAAGATGTTGTTGGGGATAATGTGATAGAGCGAAAGTATCATGGCGGTGTTCACAAAGCATGTTATATCTATTCAGCCGATCATTACTCATATTGGAAAGACCTGTATCCTGATTTAGATTTTGAGAATGGAATGTTTGGTGAAAACATAACAATTGAAGGATTAGATGAGGCCAATATTCACCTGGGTGATATTTATCAAGTTGGTTCAGCTAAAGTAGAAGTCTCACAACCTAGAGAACCTTGTTACAAACTGGGAATCCGTTTTAATACTCAGAAAATATTAAAGCAATTCATCAACGCTCCTTATCCAGGAGTTTACCTGAGGGTCATTGAAAAAGGAGAAGTTAAAGCTGGTGATGAAATGGTTCAAATTAAAGAGGGTCCTGCTTTCGCCAATTTAAAAGATGTCTATTACCTACTTTATCAATCTAAAAAGTCAGATCAAGATAAAATCGAAACAGTTCTTGAATTGACCAACCTGCCTCCAGACTTAAGAAGGAACCTAGAAAAAAGATTAAATTTAAAGAAGATGACGGACTAGAGAATTCTCTAATGTAATCTTACACCTCTGAGCTTTTGTCTTTTGATTTTGTGCTTTCCGTTCTCGTTAAACACCCAACGAATACCTTTATACTTTTCCCCGTAGTCACCAGTCTTGGCCCTATCACGCCATCTAGAAATTACTTTGCCATCTTGATTAAGTTCTAGAAACTTTTCTTTAGACCTGTATCTGCCCCACTTTCTGTACTTCACTTTTGATTTCACATGAAGGTTTTCAGAGTCTTCGTAAAAGCACTTTTTTGAAATCTTTCTTTCTTTTTTGTTTTGAGAAATGGAGTCACTAAAATGACATTGAGAAATTGCGTTTGATGAACAAGTAAATAGGAATATTACTACAAGAATTTTCATAGTTAAGTGAGCCAACTATTTAAGAACGGTTACGTGGCCGTGATGCTTGTATTTCTTATCAGTACTGATCACTTTGAATTCGAATTGCCACACATAAGTTCCGTCTTCAACTAATCCTCCATCACCATATGCTCCATTCCATCCTAAATCTTTGTTGTAAGTTTCAAAGATGATTTCACCCCAACGATTATAGATTGTCATATGGAAATCATAAGGGTCAATTCCTGAAGTGAACTGAGGAGTGAATCCTTCATTATAAACATCTCCATCTGGCGTGAATGCATTAGGAACATAAAAAATCAAGGCATCTTCAACGATAATTTGTTTTTGAGTAGTATCCACACAGCCATCTGCAGAAACAACTTGAAGACTTGCTATGTAATTCCCCGCAGAAGAAGGATATGTATAATTCGGATGCTGGAGTATACTTGCTCCTTGTGTACTTCCGAAACTCCAATTCCAACTGTTGGCATTGATGGATAAATCTGTAAATGTGACAAATGCATTATCAGTGGTTAAGTTCTGAGGAGAACATGTAAAAGCTGCAACTGGCATATCATATACCTGCACCCAATCAACACTACTAATTGTCTCAACGCATCCTTCAACTGTTGTTACTGTTAGACCAACACTATAAAGCCCTGAAGTATTGTAAAAGTGAGATGGATTTTGCTGATTGCCAATTCCACCATCTCCAAATGCCCAATCCCAAGATTGAATACCACCACCATCAGTGTTCGCATTTGCCGTGAAATTAACTGTGTAAGGTCCGCAGTTAGATGGGTTATCTAAATTCATACTAAGTGAAGTTGTCACAACATTGATATCTATAGAATCTCGTGTTGGACACAAGTTTCCAATTTCAACCCAATAGGTCCCAGGATTAGTAACGTTAAAAGTTGCCATTGTTGATCCATCTTGCCATAAGTAAGGCCCAAACTCTGGTGTAAAATCAAATTGGATATTATCTCCATTACAGATGTTCGCATCTGGCCCCATTGTAAAGGCTGGATAGCTTTCATAAGTCACAATGATATCATCCGTTGCGGAGCAGGGAGCTGTTCCGATTAGGACAGAATAAGTACCCGTTGTCGTGACATTGAATGAATTCGAAGTCGAGTTATCTTGCCATAAGAATGGACCGGCCTGTACGGACATATCTAAGTTTAGAATTTCTCCGTCACAAAGAGTTGTGTCATTTCCTAAAGAAAAAACTGGTGCATTCGTAAAGGCAACATTCACAGTATCAGTACTGATGCATTGCGTTCCCACATCAACAAAATATTGACCAACAGCGATAACATTGAAAGTCGCACTAGTTGATGCATCTTGCCATAAATATGGACCTCCTGAAGGAGTAGCGTCCAATAATAAGTTATCACCAGCGCATAGATTGGCATCTGGCCCAAGATCAATGACTGGATAGACATCAAATAAAACATTGATCGTATCAAATCCAATACATGGCGCAGTTCCTATTTCAACGAAGTACTGCCCTGGTGCAGTAACATTGAAACTATTAGCAACTGAATTATCTTGCCATAAAAATGGCCCCACCTGAGCAGTCATATCTAATAATAAATTATCGCCTGTACAAAGTGTCGTATCGTTGCCTAAAGTAAATACCGGTCCCGATCCATAGTTCACAACAATGGTATCAAAGCCTAAACAAGTCCCTGTCCCGACTTCAATAAAATAAGTTCCACCTGTGGTAACATTGAATGTGCCATTCGTAGAATTATCTTGCCATAAGAATGGTCCACCAGAAAGTGTAGCATCTAATAGTAAGTTATCTCCAGTACATAAATTCGCATCTGGTCCAAGATTCACAAGTGGTGGAGCTGTGAACGAAACATTTACAGTATCACTTCCAGAACAGGCACCAGAACCAACGTCAACATAATATTGGCCAGCCACAGTTGCATTGAATGTTGCATTGGTACTTCCATCTTGCCATAAATACGGAGCGGCTGCAGCACTTGCATCAAGAATTGCAGTTTGACCGTTACATAATGTTTGATCAGGACCTAAGTTGATTGCTGCCGCGGCTGAATAAGTCACGACTATAGTATCAGTGTTTTGACATCCACCTGCTGGACCTAAATCAACATAATAAGTTCCTGCCGTTGTCACATTGAAAGTAGCAGCAACACTGTTATCTTGCCAAGTGTATGGCCCTGTAAATGTACTGACATCTAAAAGCAAAGTTTGCCCAGTACATAAAGTTGTATCATTTGGTAAAACTGGAACACCTGACAATGCTCCAATCAAAGAAACGCCATCAATATATGTCGCGTTTTGAGTATCAGTCGTGTTTTTAGCAAAAGAAATAAAGTCGTAATTTGCAGCCGCAATAAAAGTATGGGTCACTAGTTGCCAAGTTTCTGGAGTTGTTAAGGCAACATTATTCGAATTCCCGCCACCTGCGCCGGTTCCTCCAGGTAATCCATTAGAAAATCCAAAATCGATTCCAGTGTTCGTAGCATTTGCAGATGAATTCAAGTCAGAATGAGAAGCCCAAAATTGTAAAGTATAAGATTGTCCAGCGACTAGAGGTTGACAAATGTACTGCCCAAACCTTTCGTTCCATCCACCACCTCTAAAAAATCTAACCCATCTTCCGGCATCTGGAGAAGGATTATTTATCACATAACTAGGTCCAGGGCAAGCCGCTGGTGGACTTGCACAATTATCAGGGGTATGCTGAACGATTGACCAATTTGTTGGGACAACTCCAGTACCGCCGGCACCAGCTTCCATGTTTCCATTCATGATCAAGTTCTGTGCAAAAGATGAAAAGCTGCAAATAAGTATTGTAAGGATTAATAGTTTTTTCAAGGTAGTAGCTTTCTCTTCTATACGTTGAGAAGTATAGAAGTGTTGCTAATTTACAACGAAAAAAGAGAAAAATCTATCTATATGATAGATTAGTAGTTAATCAGTTTGAGCAGTTTCTCTTCAAATCTACCTTTAGGCATGAAGTTCTTCTCTAATTCACCGTCAAATGGCACTGGAGTGTCTAAAGAGCCTTCACGCATAACCGGAGCATCTAAATATTCAAAGCAATCTTCAGAAATTCTAGCTGAGATCTCTCCTCCTATTCCACCTGTTAGGCAATCTTCATGAAGAACTATTACTCTTCCTGTTTTTTGAGCGGTAGCGTAAACAGCATCCATATCCAGAGGTAAAAGTGTTCTTAAATCAAGAATATCAATGTCTAAATTATGAGTTTCAGAAATTTCTCTAGCCCAGTGTACTCCTAGACCGTAAGTAATAACAGAAGCCTTAGTTCCTTCTTGAACCAAGTTTGCTTTTCCTATCTCTAGTGTATAATAATCTTCTGGCACTTCTTCTCTGATTGATCTGTACAAACCTTTGTGTTCAAAGAAAATTACGGGGTTTGGATCTTCAATTGAAGCTGCTAATAATCCTTTGGCTTCAGTTGGAGAAGAAGGATATACCACTTTTAATCCTGGTGTATGCGTAAACCAAGCTTCATTAGATTGAGAATGAAAAGGTCCAGCCGCAGAACCACCGCCAGTCGGCATTCTTACTACTACGTCTGCTTTCTCGCCCCATCTGTAATGAAGTTTAGCTAAATTATTAATGATTTGATTGAAACCGACTGTAGCGAAATCCGCAAATTGCATCTCCATCACGGCTTTCATTCCATTTATTGATAAACCTAAAGCAGCACCTACGATAGCAGATTCACAAATAGGAGTATTTCTAACCCTGTCTTTACCGAACTCCTCTACAAAGCCTTCCGTAATTTTGAAAACTCCCCCATATTCAGCAATGTCTTGCCCCATGATAATGAGTTCATCATACTTCTGCATGCTTTGTCTCAAACTATCAGAAATAGCATCAACAAATCTTCTTTCGGTTGTTTTATTGAAATTGGGTTGCGTATAAACCGGTGAATATGGTGCATAAACATCTGCGATTTCAGTAGCGGTATTTGGAGTAACATTTGGCTCGGCATAAGCCACCTCTAGCTCATCTTGTATTTCCTTTTTGATAGATTTCTTAATCTTCTCTACCTCTTCTTCAGTAATTACGCCCTCATTTAAAAGGTACTTTTCGTAATTAGTCACTGGGTCTTTTGACTCCCATTCGTCTTGAAGACCTTCAGGATAATACTTTGTTCCTGACGCCTCTTCATGCCCTCTCATTCTGAATGAGACACATTCTAATAAAAATGGTCTTGGTTTCTCTCTCAATGATTCTGAGATCTGTTGAACGGCATGATAAACTTCTAGAATATTGTTACCATCTATTTGAAAAGCATCCATTCCATAACCTGGTCCTTTATCAATAAACTGCTTACATCTAAACTGTTCATTTGAAGGTGTAGATAAACCCCATTGATTATTTTCAACAGCGAATATTACTGGAATATCCCAAACCGAAGCTACGTTTAGCGCCTCATGAAAATCTCCTTCTGAAGCTCCTCCATCACCAGTAATAGCAAGAGCAACTTTTTGTTCTCCTCTCAATTTATGTGCAAGAGCAATTCCAGAACCAATAGCCAACTGTGGCCCAAGGTGAGAAATCATTCCTACTAAGTGGTGATCTTTTGTTCCGAAGTGAAATGAACGATCTCTACCTTTTGTAAAGCCTGTCATTTTCCCTTGAAACTGAGCGAATAATTGATTTAATGGAATTTCTCTTGTGGTAAACACACCTAAGTTCCTGTGCATTGGAAGGATATATTCATCTTTATCCAAAGCTAAAGCTATACCTACAGATATTGCTTCTTGTCCCCATCCAGAAAACCATTTTGAAATTTTTCCTTGACGAAGCAAAATCAACATTTTCTCTTCTATCAATCTAGGTTTAACTAATGCTAGATAAATGTTCTTTAGCTCATCATTTGATAATTCTTTTCTATCAAATTGAATATCATGTTTCTCAAGTACTGGCATTGCTAACGTAAAGTTTTAAATCTGAGTCAAAATTAACAGATTTTAGACGCATTAGAATCATAATTTAGATTATTTATCAACGTCATTCTTGTTAAAAATTTGAATCCTAAGACTTGGTGAAGTTTAAAAATTTAGAAAACAATTAATCTATCCCCTTATAATTAATACTTATTCCAGCTTGTATATAAGGTGCAGAGAAAGATGTTTTGGTAAAATCATTCATCTTACCATCTAAGCGCCATCTCTTTCCTGAAATGTCTAAATCATATCCCGCTCTAAAATTGAGACTAATAATTGGGAAAGTAAGACGTAGCTCAATGTTAGGATCTAATGTAAATACATCATTATTATAGATGATCACATTCTGCCCGCTTGATTGAATTAGATTAGGTGTGGTATTGTCTAATAATTCCGTCAGCGTCATTTGTCCATATGAATAATCTAACCCCACTGCGCCCGTAAACCATTTATTTCCGGCAGCATAATATTGCCCCAATCCAAATCTCCAGCCCTTTAAATCAAACCTGTCTCCATTGTTGACCTCAGGAATATAAGTGAATTGAGTTCTAACCCCCATTCCATTTTGCTCATATAAATCTAAAGCGAAATTATAATGAACAAACTTCTCAGAAAAATTGGTTGCACCTACTGCGGCCAAGGCAGCGTTCAATTTCTTAATTCCTTTGAAATATCGATAACCATAATACCCAGAAGCATGCACCTCAAAAATTTGCTCATTCCAATTGAAATCCAATTCTTCAAATGGTTCGTCTTTAACGTTCGAAATAATTACAAAGGGAAGAGAATTGTAAAACCCATCAATTACATGATCTCCATTCTTGTAAGCCAAATCAATTATATGAGCTGTTCCTTCCTCTAAATATTTCTCTTCAAACTGCATACTTTCGATCAATTCTTTGTCAAACTTCAAGAGACCTGTAGAATAATAGATAGGCAAAACGAGTACTTTATTTTCTAAGGAATTATCAATTTCTTGGATTCTATTTGCGATAGAATTCATGTAATGATCATAGCACTTTTTGGCGTTAGCATCTTTATGCAAATGGCATCTACCAAACTGACCATAAAATTTACCAATGGTATCTGCTCTGTAAATAAGTTCGAATTCATCTTTCATGAAATCTTCTCTAATAATTGGTGACCTGACATCACCTTTCTTTTCAGTTTGGTACCACTCCTGCCCTATTTCAAGGCTTTGAAGTATAGAGTAAAAGATAGTAGAATCATCCCCTAATTCAACTCTTAAGCTGTCTTCATATTTTTTTGAAATATTGATGATCGAAAATAAACTAGCCCAAGCACTTACCTGACCAAACCCATAAATAGGATCATCTTCATAATAGTAATCTTCAACAGTTCCGAAAGCCAGATCTGATGTTCCCAAAGCTTTAATTTGTTCAAAGATTTCCCCGCCAGTGACAGAATTATCTAGGGTGTCAACAATATCATTTAGCGCTCTAATTGAAAAATAAGGAAAGCGCTCAACGTCAATTCCATGAATGTGAATCTTGTTTTCAGCCTCGAGAGTATCGTTGTACTTTCTCATTTGTTTAAAGACATGGTAAAATTGACTGTAAAAAGAAGTCTTCAAATAGGACATTGTGCCATCACTCTTCTCATTGACTGCTTTTTCAATCAAATATCCAACAGCAGGACTTTGCTCAAATAAGAAATGAGTGACTCCCTGTTCTTTATTCAGATAGCGCAAGAGTTTCCATTCTAATGCAGAATTAAAAGTAACATAATTATGATTTTCTCCCGTAAAATAGACCCGGTAAGGGTCTAAACTGTCTGAAAACACTTCAAATTCAGAAAAATCATCTGAGTTAACGTGCAATTGAGAGGCGCTTTCTTGAGCATGTATTGAAAGGCAGAAGAAAACTAAGAAGATTGTAGTTATTTTATTCACTGATAATAAAGGTAAAAAAAAAGCTGCTCAAAAATGAGCAGCCTTCAATATCTATTTGAAAAATGAATTATGCGCCCGTAGATGACTTAGCCATTTTTGCTTTAAGAGCAGCTAAACTGTCAGAAGCTTTTACTTCAGCAGATCCTGAATTCAATGCTTCAGCAATTTCATCATCAACTGATGTGTTCCCTGCTGCTATCTCACCATATGATTCAGCTAATGCCTCATCTTGGTCAACTTTCTCTTTCATTCTTTCTAACATGCTAACTGTACTTGAAGAATCAACACCAGCCAATTGCTTATTAATTTTCTTAGTTGCTTCAGAAACCTTAGATCTAGCTCTAAGAGTTTTCAATTCAACTTCAAATTTCTTAACGTTAGATTTCAATTTTTGAATATTGTGATCCAACTTGTTCACACTCTTTTCAAATTTAGCTTGGTCAGCTTTAAGCCTAACCGCTTCATTCGAAGCAGACTCTTTTGATAACAAGCACTCTGATGCCAATCTATCAGCTTCAGCTACTTCAATTTCACCAGATTCAGCTCTTTTCAATAATAAAACAGCTTTCTTTTCATAGTCTGCAGCTCTATCTGCAGCTTTTTGACCGTCATTCTTTGAACGAATAGCGAGTGCTTTCACTTCTGCTAATGCTTGTAATGCCGAACTCAAGTCTTTCTTTAAATCACGGATTCCTTGTTCCGTCATTTTAATTGGATCTTCTAATTTGTCTATAGCCGAATTCGCTTCAGACTGCCCAATTTTAAATAATCTTCTAAATATGTTCATTTCGTATTTTTTTTAATTTTATGTAATCTTAATTCTTTGAATAAGCTATAATTTCATTGCTATACTCACTCAATAAAAGGCTTAATGACATCAATGATCCTTCTAACTCTTCAAAATCCAATGTATCCACTTGAAGCGTATCTCTGAATAAGACTTTTGTTCCATCATCATCCATTACAAATGCACCTGCAACAATATCTCTATTCTTCATTAATAATTTTTGAGATACTTCTCCTTTATTTGCATTTAAATCAAATAAGTATTGCTCAATAATGATTATTGGATCAGCGACACCTATCATAAGATTTGAAATTCCATCCTCGATAGACTCGACAACAAATACTTCGTTCTCTTTATCTTCATGTACAATTGAATATTCTAACTCAGTTAGATAGCCTTTTACTTTTTCAAAGTGACTCATAGTGTTTTTAATTTTTGTTTGTTATCAAATATATAAATTATTCATTGCAATAATTGCCCAGCATATTAAATTACTATGGAGGGCACAATTTTCTCGATAAGCCGCAATTTTTTGCTAATTTCATGAGCGATTAATGGTTAATGACTAATTCTGAAAGCAATATACTACTTTTATTAGTCAAATACTAATATTTTTAGACTTATTTTATGCAGAAAGCAATAATAGCAAAGAACTTTAAGAAGCTGAGACTATTCAAAAGTCTCAACCAGACGGAGTTTGCAGACTTATTTGGAATAACCAGATCTACTGTCGGATCATATGAAGAAGCGAGAGCAGAACCGAAACTAGAGACTTTACTTAAAGTTGCCGATTATTTTAAACTCAAAGTAGACGACATAATACGCAAAGAACTGACTGTAAATCAAATTGCGAAATTTGAATACCCTTTACCTCAGGCTAAGAACATGGACCAATTGAATGTGAAAATCGATTCGATCAACAAACGGCTAAGCTCCATTGAAAAATCATTAAAATCGAAGAAATGAATGATATAATAGCACTTCTTAAAGAGTCATTGGATGACAACTTTTTAGTGAAAGCCGAAAAGCGAGGTATTAAAACTAAAATTCTTGATTTTGGCGTAGACAAAAGAAAAGGAGACCTTTTGAGAAGTGAAATATTCAAAATGGCTCAAGCCAAAATCACATCAGAAAACTATACTGAAGTTCTAGCTTGGGTAGAGGAAGTAAATAAAGTAATATTGGGAGGTAAGGGAGATGAGGGTGCTAACGAAAGAGTCTACTTCTCACCAGGAGAAGAATGTTTGGGAGGAATATTAAGTCAAATAAAAGGGTCTAGTCAGGTCATTAAAATTTGCCTCTTCACCATTAGTGATGATAGAATATCTGAAGCCTTAATTTCGAAACATAAACAGGGAGTTAACATTAAGATCATTACTGATAATGATAAAATTAATGATAAGGGATCCGATATCCGAAAGTTAGTTCAGGCCGGGATCTCTGTAAAGGTTGACGTAACGGATAATCATATGCATCACAAGTTTGCGATCTTTGATAAAAAAACAACTTTAACGGGGAGTTATAATTGGACCAGAAGTGCGGAGAAGTATAATCACGAAAACATACTGATCACTGACTCTAAGAAAGTTCAGAGCTCTTTTGATAAAGAATTTATTGACCTATGGAATGAATTAATATTCTATGACGAAATCTAAATCAAAACTCAAGAAGGTCTGGAGCTACACTACAAGTGCACTCTTAGTTCTCATTATAATTATTTTATTTGTTCCTTCGTGGAGAGTGGCCTTTCAAGGATGGATTCAAAGTTTCGGTCTATCAGAAACTAGCTTCGAGTCAAATGAGGTGACGGCCTTAAATGAAGAAGCTTTGAATTGGGAGCTATTTGATATGGAAAGTAACATCTATGCACTTTCTGATTTTGAAGGGTCTCCTATTGTCATTAATTTCTGGGCAACATGGTGTCCATCCTGTCGTGCTGAGATGCCAGATTTTGGGGAGTTAAAAAACAAGGTCGACAAGAACGTTAAATTCATTGCGGTTACTGAAGAGACTCAAGAAGTAGTTGTTGATGCCGGAATAGATGATGATTATGACTTCATATTTTGCACTCAAGATTTCCCAAGGTTTTTTAATGTATCAGTCTACCCTACTTTAGCTATAGTAAATAATAAAATGGAATTAATTTATAGTCACGAAGGTGCTTCTACCTTTGATTCTGAAAAAAATATTGAATTTTTAAACTCCTTGTTAGAAAACTAGCCTAAGTTTGTTCTCTTGATTTATGCCATTGTAGATATAGAAACGACAGGTGACAAACCTGTCAATTTTAAAGTGATAGAGATTGCTATCATTAAGCATGATGGGAAAAAGGAGTTGGATAGGTACACTACTTTCGTTGATCCACAAGAAAGAATTAACCCTTTTATATCAAGACTCACGGGTATTCATGATTCAGATGTAGCGGGAGCGCCAAAGTTTTTTGAAGTTGCCAAAGACATTGTTGAATTTACTAAAGGTTGTGTGTTTGTAGCTCACAACGTCAGCTTTGATTACACCGTAATGAGGCGAGAATTTAAACGTCTCGGTTTCGATTACCGCTTGCCTCACATGTGCACTGTTCAAACATCTAGAATTCTTATTCCAGGTCACAAATCTTACGGATTAAAGAACATCACAAAAGCTCTCGGAATCCCATTAAATGGTCATCACAGAGCGATCGCAGATACAGAGGCAACTGCAAAGTTGTTTGAGATGTTATATGAGCGTGATGAGAAAAACGAGCTTGACAATTTCATCAAGAAAGAGATTAACCCTAAGGTTCTGAATCCGAAATTTGATCCTAATCAATTAGATGAGATTCCGAATAAAGTTGGGATTTATAGATTTTTCAATGAACGAGACGAACTTATTTATATTGGGAAAAGCGTTCACATTCAAAAGAGAATTGAGCAACATTTGAAGAACTCGAAAAATCCCAAAGCGATTGAGATGCGAGAAGCTATTGTTCGCGTTGAACACGATTTACTGGGTAGCGAGTTGATTGCACTCCTAGTTGAGTCTTCAGAAATCAAAGAACATCAACCTAAATATAATAGGGCTCAAAAGAATACAAATTTCAGTCACGGACTTTACAAACATGAAGATCAAGCTGGATATATCAACTTATTGATAAAAAAGAATACGGGAGTTGAGCAGCCAATAATGACATTTACCTCTGTTCAAAACGGGAAAAAATATTTGGAGCATTGGTTGAGTGAATTTGGATTATGCCAAAGGCTCTGCAACCTCCACTCTTCTGCTGGCGCTTGTTTCAATTATGGAATAAAACAATGTGAAGGTGCTTGTATAGGGGAAGAGACACCTGAAACGTACAATCAGAAGATTACAAACCTCTTAGAAGACTTAAATTTCAAATCAGAATCTTTCTTAATAATTGATAAAGGTCGAAACTCTAAGGAGTATGGCTTCGTATTACTATCTGAAGGCATTTATGGCGGATACGGATTTATCCCTCGTTACATCTTTAAAAGAGGAACTAATAACTACAAAAAGTTCGTCAAGAAAAAAGAAAGTAATCGAGATTTTCAGTCCATCATAAAAATGCAGTTGCATAAAAACGAAAAACTGGATATTTATCATTTGACTGATGGCAAATCATCATAATACATCTGAACTAAAACCTTGGCAAAAGAAGCTGAACGAAATTACATTTGGTTCAGAAACTCGCGGTGGGAAATGGTTTGACATTATACTACTGAGCATTATCGTGATTAGTGTGATTGCAGTAATGTTAGAGAGTATTCCATTAGAGACAGTGAGATTAGATTGGGGTTTCAGCAATAAAGGAGTTGAGAACTGGTCATTTGTATTGTTCATTATTGAGTGGTCCGTTACTGTAGTGTTCACCATTGAATTTATTGCGCGACTTCTTTGCGTAAAGAAACCATTACGTTACATTTTCTCTTTTTATGGATTGATTGACTTAATATCCTTACTCCCTACTTATATCGGACTTTACTTCACAGGAACGGAGCCACTCAGGGTTCTACGAAGTGTGAGATTACTTCGGATTTTCAGAATTCTAAAATTAAGTCAGTTCGTTGAGGATTCTATGAGCCTAACGAAAGCACTTAAATCTGCTAAGAATAAAATTGTAGTTTTCTTAATGGCCGTTTTAACATTGGTTATAATTCTAGGGACAATCATGTATTTAGTTGAAGATCCTAAAGACGGATTTACTTCTATTCCAAGATCAATATACTGGGCAGTCGTCACCTTAACAACAGTAGGCTACGGAGATATAGCTCCGGTAACTGCTTTAGGTCAATTCATTGCCTCAATCGTGATGATTATGGGTTATGCGATAATTGCTGTCCCTACTGGTATAGTAACAAAAGAGCTAATGACGGGGGAATCTAAACCAGTCATGACTAATTCTGCATGCTCAAGTTGTGGAAAAGATGGGCATGAAGAAGACGCTCACTATTGTAAACACTGTGGCGACAAGCTGTAGACCTGTATAAATACTCACTTTTTTCATTTTCTCATCTCACAATTTTATTTGTTGAAAACCGTTGATATCTTTTGATAAATATCCCGCAATAATTCAGCAAGAAGGGCTCATTTATTCTATTTTTGTGTTAAACTATAAAACATCCCTGCCTTAAGCGGGTGAAAAACTATTCGTATGAATGACTATGGAAAAAAGGCTGAAAATGCCTCTCTTGAATCAATAGGAATTACTCAAATCAACAATGCATTCTGGAATCTAACTCCAGCAGAATTAGTAGAAGACATTGTAATTAACGGACAAGGTGTACTAACAGACACTGGTGCAATTGCCATCAGAACTGGAGAGTTCACAGGTAGATCACCTCAAGATAGATTTATTGTCGCAGATGCCAAAACCAACGATTCGGTTTGGTGGGGTGACATCAACAAAAAGTTTGATGCGGACAAGTTCGACTCATTGTATAACAGAATGAAGGCGTATTTGACGAACAAAGATGTTTATGTCAGAGACTGTATGGCTTGTGCTGATGATGAGTACAAATTAAACTTAAGAGTAGTAACAGAATTTGCTTGGTCAAATATGTTTGCCTCTAATATGTTCCTGCGTCCGACAGACGAAGAAATTTCAAACTTCACTCCTGAATGGCATGTTGTATGTGTTCCTGATTTTATGGCAGATCCTGAGTTAGACGGTACTCGTCAACACAATTATGCTGTAATCAACTTCACTGATAAGATGATTATCATTGGAGGAACAGGTTATACTGGTGAAATCAAAAAAGGAATCTTCTCAGTACTGAATTATGTTTTACCTATGGAAAGAGATGTGCTTTCAATGCACTGTTCTTCAAATGTTGGTGAAAATGGTGATACTGCAGTTTTCTTTGGATTATCAGGGACGGGGAAAACAACTTTATCATCAGATCCTGACAGAAGATTGATTGGGGATGATGAGCATGGTTGGTCTAAAAATGGAGTATTCAACTTTGAAGGTGGATGCTACGCGAAGACTATTGATTTATCTCAAGAAAAAGAACCTCAAATTTGGGATGCTATTAAGTTTGGAGCAATTTTAGAAAATATCGTTTTTAAAGATGGAACTTCAACTCCTGATTATATGGATTCAGAGATCACTCAGAATACGAGAGTATCTTACCCAATAGATCATATTGATAATATCATGGTTCCTTCTAAAGGAGGAATTCCTACAAACATATTCTTTTTAACTGCTGATGCATTTGGAGTTTTACCTCCAATCTCTAAGTTAACTCCAGGTCAAGCTATGTATCATTTCATCTCTGGTTATACTGCGAAAGTTGCAGGAACTGAAGCTGGGATTACTGAGCCGGTAACAGCATTCTCTGCTTGTTTCGGAGCTCCATTCTTGCCTTTGCATCCAACAAAATATGCTGAGATGTTAGGAACGAAAATGGAAGAGAACAATGTCAAAGTATGGTTAATCAACACAGGTTGGTCAGGCGGTGCTTATGGGACTGGAGAAAGAATCAGTTTAAAATACACAAGAGCAATGATTACTTCTGCATTAGAAGGTAAGCTCGACAACGTTGACTATACTACTCACGAAATCTTTGGTCTTCAAATGCCAGATACTTGCGAGAACGTTCCAACTGAAATCTTGAATCCTAAAAACACTTGGGAAGATAAATCTGCATACGACAACAAAGCGAACATTTTGGCAGCAGAATTTGTCAAGAATTTTGAACAATTTGAATCAGATGCTAACGAAGAAATCATGGCAGCAGCGCCTGTTTCGAAGGCTGAAGTATAATTGAATTGAAATAAAACTTGAATCCCTGCTTCTTTATTGAAGCGGGGATTTTTTATTCATTATGAATTTGGATAAACTAAATAAAGAGCAGAAAATATCCTTAGAGCAAAGGGGATTTGGATTTTATTCCAAATGCTACGAACAAGCTGAATTGGACCGGATGATTGTCGCTCTTAATTCGGACGAAAATGAAAGAAGTAATTCTCCAGTCTTTGCCATTAGAAAGGTAATCCTCAGAATTCCAGAATTGCGTGAGATAATTTTCAATCAGAAGATGCATGAGCTTTTAAATGAATTCGGATTGGAAGTCAACTCTCTCACAAAATCAATCTACTTTGACAAGCCTGAGGATTCGAATTGGTTTGTGAACTATCATCAAGACATAAGTATATCAGTGAAAGAAAAGATTGAAACTGAAGGCTATTCTATGTGGACAGTAAAAAAAGGTGTGATAGGTGTCGTTCCTCCTATTTCAATTCTCGAGAACACAGTTACTATTAGAATTCATTTAGATGATACAAATGAAGGCAATGGTGCATTAAGAGTGTTGTCTGGATCACATCAGGATGGAATTCAAAGAATAGAAAACGTACAAATTAAGAAGGAGGAAATTTGTAAAGTAGAAGCTGGTGGACTTATGCTCATGAAACCTTTACTTTTTCATGCTTCGAGTAGATCAGTAGAAAAGAAAAGAAGAAGAGTAATTCATCTTGAATTTTGTAAATTAGAACTGGCTGGTTCATTAGAATGGGCTGAAAAAAGCTAAAGTCTGTAATGAGATTGTTATTTCAAATATTACTTTGCACTGTTCCATTTTTTTCTTGGGCTCAAAAAGCAGACACGCTCATAATTGAAAAACATCTCACAGCCTTAACGAAAACAGATAAAGCTAGAAACCATCTTAATCTTCAAACCCTAAATTCAGCTGCTGACTATATCTTCAACAAATTCAAAAAGTACGCGGACACTACTTTTTATCAGACCTATAAAGTAGAAGGCATTGAATACAAAAATGTGATCTGCAGATTCGGGACTGAGTTCACCGAAACAACTGTAATTGGCGCCCACTATGACGTTTGCGGAGAACAAGAAGGAGCAGACGACAATGCTTCGGGGATAGTTGGTTTACTTGAGTTGGCAAGAATGCTAAAGGGCAAGAAACTAGACAAGCAAATTGAGATTGTAGCTTTTACTTTAGAAGAACCTCCTTTCTTCAGGACAGAGCAAATGGGAAGTTACATTCATGCTAAGTCATTGATTGATGATAAAAGAGAAGTGAATGGAATGATTTGTTTAGAGATGATTGGATATTATGACTCTGCTAAAAAATCACAGCACTACCCTCTTCGATTTCTCTCTATGTTTTATGGAAGCCGTGGCGACTTTATTACAATCGTGAATAAGTTTGGGAAACATAAGTTCGCTAGAAAGTTCACTTCAAAATTCAAAAAACTCTCAGAAGTGGAAGCAAAGAAATTTACAGGTCCGAAAGGATTACAAGGAATTGACTTTTCTGATCACCTCAACTATTGGAAGTTTGGAATTAGCGCCTTAATGATTACTGACACTGCCTTTTACAGAAACATGCATTATCATGAGACCGGCGATAAAATGGAAATTCTGGATCTACCAAAAATGGCCTTAGTAATTGATGCTGTTTTCAAATCGTTGATGAGTTCGAAGTAATTACTTCTTTCTCTTAACACCTCTAACTGCTTCAGTTATCCAAGGGTCTTTTGGCCAAGAGTGCTTTGGATATCTACTCTTCATATCTTTCTTGACATCAAAGTAAGCGTTTTGCCAAAAGCTCTTTAAATCAGAAGTTATTTGAACCACCTTATATCCAGGAGAAAGTAAATGCATCAAGATTCCTTGTTTTCCATTATTGATGGTTGGTGTTTCCGCTAATCCAAAACATTCCTGTAATCTCACTGCCAATATAGGTTCTGATCCATTTGCTGGGTAAGCCAATCTGATATTAGAACCACTTGGCACTTCAATTTTGGCAGGAGCTAAAGCGTTGAGTTTTCCTTGTAGTTCTTGGCGTAAGCTGTATTGTAAGATCTCTAATAAGTTGATTTTCTTTAAGGCATCTGGCTTTTTAATATTGTTCAGATAAGGTGTTAACCATTCAGAATTAGTTAGCAACAAAGTCTCTGTACTCACATCTGGCCAACCTTCTGAAGGATTCCATTTCTTTAAACACATCACTCTATTCTGCCATTGCTCTACCTCTTCGCTCCAGTTTAATAATTGCCTTCCCTCCTTCTCAATAGCATCTGTAATAGCCTTCAATAAATGCGATTCATCCGGATCTTCGAGGGGTACGCTCTTTAGAATGATAGATCCTATTCTCATGTCCAGAGATGCAATCAATCCTCCATTTTTAGTATCCCATTTGATGACTTCTTTTTCTTGGATAAGAGGTTGTAAGTCAGTTGGATTCAATGGAGCCGCCATGAATATCTTTCCAGATCCTTCTCTATCATTGACATGAGCAATGGCTAACCAAGGTTCATGTGCTAAGTCATCTCTATGTCCCGCGGCCGCTAGCTTTCCGTTGGCCATTTGAAATTGAGCATTGTTCCCTGGTCTTGCACAAGCTATCCTTTCAGGATAAGCGAAGGCAATTAAGAGTCCTGTTTCAAAATCATCATGCGGTCTATTGTCTGGCTCTAACTTAAAGGTTCTTCTATATTGAGCAGCAATCTTTTCGATTCTAGCCAATCCTCTTCCGCCAACTTTCTCTCTTCTATATCTTCTTAAAGCTTCTACTCTTAAATTAAGATCTATCCCTGCTTCTCGTGGCAAAGGATCTCTCTCTTCTATTATTGCTGCAATGTCAGTGGCCAAATTAAGTTGCCCCTCTTCCTTTGCTCTAATTAGCATGTGGGCAATCCTAGGATGGGTAGGTAGTCTATGTAATTCTTTTCCGTGATTTGTAATTCTGTTATTCTCCAATGCATCTAATTCATGAAGTAATTGTGACGCTTGGGCCACATGACCTCTTGGTGGTGGAGTTAACCACTGTAATTGCATTGGGTCAGCTATCCCCCATTGAGCCATATCTAATACCAACGAAGACAAATCTGCCGTCTCAATTTCAGGAATAGTATGTTCCTTCATTCTGGATTGCGTGGCTTTTGTCCACATTCGATAACAATGTCCGGCACTCAATCTTCCTGCTCTTCCTGCTCTTTGATCCGCAGAATCTCTTGACACTTGAACAGTTTCTAATCTTGATAAACCTGAATTAGGATCAAACCTTGAAGATCTGCTGAATCCAGAATCAATTACAATTTTAATTCCTTCAATCGTCAAACTCGTTTCTGCGATTGAAGTTGCTAAAACAACTTTACGCGCGCCATCTCTATCTGGCATTATTGCCGCAAATTGTTTTCCTGGAGGCAATTGCCCAAATAAAGGATGAATCTTAACTCCCTTTAAAGTTCTTCTTAAAATCTCTTCGCATTTTCTTATTTCGCCTTGGCCTGGAAGGAATACCAAAGCGTCTCCTTCATGTTTTGAAAGGGCTGTTTTTATAAGTCTCGCTGCCAAATCTGGCAACATTCTCAAATCTGTTTCACCAGCATATTCTACCTCAACAGGAAACTGTCGACCTTCACTCAAGACTGTTGCAGCATTTAACATCTTTGCCAACTCTGACATATCAAGAGTTGCAGACATTACCATTATTCTCAAATCTGGCCTTAATATTTGCTGAGCTTCTCTGGACAATGCCATTGCGATATCAGCATGGATACTTCTTTCATGAAATTCATCAAAGATGACCAAACCAACTCCTTCAAGACCATTATCTTGTTGAAGCATTCTAGTCAGAATTCCTTCTGTCACTACTTCAATTTGGGTCTCTTCACTTGTTCTATTTTCAAATCGGATTCGATATCCAACCGACTGGCCAACTTCTTCGCCAAGCAAATCAGCCATTCTCATAGCTATCGTCTTTGCTGCCAATCTTCTGGGCTCTAGCATTAGAATCTTCTGACCTTTTAGCCATTCTGCATCCATTAAAGTCAATGGTACCAATGTAGATTTACCAGCTCCAGGAGGAGCTTTTACAATTAAAGTGGTAGACGTCATTAACTCCGATTGAATTTCAGGAATTACATCAGTTACCGGTAAGTCTATGCTATTATAATCAAAAGGCATCCGACAAAAATAGTTGTTTCATATCAATAAAGACGGTAGATTGTAAGCTGTTATCGCAAAGAACGTCCTCCTAATTCTAAAACTCTCCTATGAACTCATTGAATAAATCTGTTGCACTATTATTTATTAGACTGTTATTGGGAATCATTTTCTTCATGCAAGGTTTTGGAAAGGTATTCACCTGGGGCGTTGATAACGTCTACGAAAACTTTTTTAAGGCTAGTTATTCCGAAATGCTCCCGGACTTTATCATAAAGAGCACAGCTTATTACACTTCATATGCCGAATTGATCTTTGGGTTCTTCCTAATCATTGGATTTCAAAGGGATTTAGCCCTTTATGTTCTAGCCTCAGTTCTTCTTATTGCGAGTTTTGGACACGGCATGACAGATCCAATTTGGGATTTATCTCACGTAATGTATAGAGCAGTTCTGCTTGTTGCTTTGTTATTTTTGCCTTCTGAACTAGATAAGTTCAGATTGGATACTTACATAAAGAAAAAAATAGCTCCGATTAAATCGAAGCTATTTTCCTAAATTATTTTTCTCGTATCAGAGTAACATTTCCCTGTCCTTCAAAGGCGGTACCATTCGTGGAGAGTGCTTTGTAGGTGTAGAAGTACATTCCATCTTTACATTCACTTCCGCTCTTATCACTTCCATCCCATGAATCATTGATGTCATCATATTCAAATATGGTAACTCCCCATCTGTTAACAATTACAGCTTCGAACTCTGTGATTGCTGCATTAGGGAAAAAAAACTGGTCGTTCGCTCCATCAATACCAGGAGTGAATACATTAGGCAACGTTAACTGAGGTTGTTCGAATACTACTATAGTTTTACAAGCTGTATCTGAACATCCATTTTTATTCAAGGCCACTAAACAAATGTCATATGTTCCTGAATCAATATATGATCTATCAAACTCTTCATAATAGTCCATACTTAATTCCCAAATATCATTTGGCAATCCAAAATGCCAAAAGAATGTGGTGTCTGCTTGTGGATTATTAGGATTAGCAAAGTATTGAGATTGATTCACAAAATGAGCATCAAGAATAGCTGTACCTTCACAAACTAGTGGATCTAAGAACTGTTGAGAAGTTGTGTTGAATGCAGCTTCAGGACTTAAAGAGTCTAATTCAATAAATCCTTCTAGTGTACATCCGTTATTATCAGTGACTGTCAATTTGAAAAGACTAGGATTTCGTCCGCCCCAAGTTGTATTGTTTGAGGTTTGAAGCGTATAAACATCTAACCATTCGTAATCATAATCTGGTGTTCCGCCATTAGCAGCTCCATAAACAACTCCATTTCCTGATTGGTAAGGAAAAAGTCTACAGTAAGCAGGGTCGAAATCTAACTCGGTAAATGCTAAAGGTGTTGGTTCACCAATTGTGAAATCTACCGTCTCAGAACATCCATTATCATCATTGATTAATAAACTATAGTTCCCTGCTCCTGCATCAATAAATTGATTTGCTCCTACTCCATTCCCTCCGGGAGGTGTAGGATTCCAGAAGAAAGAGATCTCATCATAATCACCTGTTGCATTGTATACAGTATCTACAACAACTAATCCAGTTAAGAATCCATTACATAGGGGATCCGTGATTGTTAAATCCAATGTCATTTGACTTGGCTCATCTATAAAGATTGAATCAACGAAGGTACAAACGTCATCTGTGATATTAATGTAATACCAACCTGTTGTCAAGTTATTTGCTGTATTTGAGTTCCCTGAATTAACTGCGTTTCCTTGGTCATCAGTTAAAACATAATTTATTGTTCCTGTTCCACCTGAAGTGTTTACAGTAAACGATCCATCACTAAACCCAAAGCAAGTTGGATCACTTCCGAAAGCGACCATTGCGCAAGAAGTAGAAACTAAGATATCGATACACTCTGTGCTATCACAAGCACCAACAGTCGCTGTATAACATACTTGGTAAGTACCATCTGCTAAACCTAAAGGATCAAACACTCCTGTTGTCGCATTAATGCATGCTCCGCAACTTGCCGTCCAAGTTCCTCCACCAGGAGATGCACTTAAATTTTGAGGACCATCAGCCGGAGAATAAGGACCAGCCGGTTGGATGTTGACAATGATCGCTGGCGGTTCGTTTACTGTTATGAATGCTGAATCTTGGCAACCATTTTGATCGGTAACCACCAACCAATAATCATCACCATCAATATTTGTGATATCTGGATTAGTAGAACCATTACTCCATAGGTAATCATATCCTGGTGTTCCGTCAACAACATTTGAAGTGACTTCGCCATCTCCCCATTGATAACAGGTAACGTCTGTGACATTTGTAGTCAATAATGGAGAATCAAAAACAGTAATATCTGCTATAATGGTATCAGTGAAACATTGATATTCAACAATAAGCTCTACAGTATATGTTCCCGCGTCATCATAGGTATGCAATGGGTCTTCCTCAGTTGAACTTTCACCATCACCAAAGTCCCAATCGTAAGAAACAACGTTTCCACCTGAAGTAAATGGAGTGAATTGAATGGAATCTAGATCACATAAACCTGCAATTGAAGTATTGATATTTGTAAATGAGATACTATCATCAATCGCGTTTACTCTAGTTCCGGCCGCATAGAAGTATGATTCAGCCCATTGTAAGCCATAAGTATAGGCTAAGAATCCACAACCCGTTGTCGTCAATGTTAGTGAACCGGTATCGATTCCGAAAATATTATATGAATATTGAGGGTCGGCTGGCAAAGCGGTCCATCCAACAATTGGCACTCCATCTAATTGAACAGTGTTGATGTCAGTGGTTCTTGTTATTACATTGCAATAATTCGTATCCAATCCGTTAATAGCAACAGCATAAAATGTGACAGTGTCCAAATACATTTGCTCATTAGAATTTAAAATCACCATTGACGGGTCACCAGTAGCAGTAGTACTGCAATTCCCGGTTACCATTGATTGAGTGACAGCTACGGGGAAGGTTGAAGTAATTAATGCAGCCTCATTAGTCAAAACTCCATCATAAAATTCACCAACATTTAAAACTGGTCCAACAGGCACTCCATCAACTTGAATTGACGTTCCGTTAGTTTTAGCGACAACTCTATAAACGTTCTGAGATTGGTCAGCAGTTAGGGTGATAATGTATTCACTTCCCCAAGAAGGGCAAGGGTATGCGACTTCATATAAAGGGTCAGCTGTCGTACTAGCGCATCCAAGATAAATCCATTTATGTCCATTATAAACGGCAAATTTATCTGTTCCATTAGTCGCCTCAATTGTTGTTCCTGTTAAGTCATTAGCACCTAACTCGGCCTGAACCATATAAACTTCGTTTGGTTCTAAGTGAACTGGAATTGGAGTTCCAGCCGCAACGCCAAGTTCAGTATTACATGAAGGTATAATGGTGACATCACAAGCTATGTTACCAGCGATCACGATAAATTCACTCTGATAAACAGATTTATTTTCATAGGTTGTCACCATGTAAGATGATCCTAAAGATGAAACTGGCAATACCACTGAAGCTTCTGATCGATAAAGATGAAAAGTTGAAGCATAAACGGTGACCGGAACGTCAGTAGTTACGTGAATAGCTCTTTCTAAAATAACTTCCGAGAACGTAATATTTGCATCACCAGGTGGAATAGTAATGGTAGTAACAACATTTGGCACCACATTAAAAAGTTGATTAAACCCAGTTCCAGTTATTTCTATTGAACCTGTAGCTGCAGTCCTAGATGATATGTTAATTTCAAATACAGCGGAAGCGTTATCATACACTTCAGGAAAGGCAACATAAAACTCTACACCTTCGTTGGTAAGGTTTTGTGCATTTGTGGTTGATGAAAAACCAATCAAACCAAAAACTAATATTGCAATTAACTTTTTCATATCCATTTCTTATGATTATTTCTTAT
>JBLFXO010000016.1:0-23110 GCA_047609865.1 Arenicella sp. | reverse complement strand
CATCTGCCTTTGGATATTTCATGTCCCAAACAAATAAGTTCGTTCCTAATTCAGGTTCATCCAATTCTCCTTCGTCTTTGATAGGGTGATTTGAAAACGAACGAATCATTTTCTGTCCTTCATAAAATCTGATGGCTACCGTATCTGTTTTTTCTAATTCTTTTTCTAAAAAGTAATGAACTCGAACACCACCGGTATGATTGGTCCCTGAAGTCGCAGATTCTCTTGTTGATCCCCCCATTTGATAGGCGTCAGCAGGTTTGAAAATCTCTAAATGCCATGGCTTTTTCTCCATGTATTGGGGAATCAAGTGAATGTCATCTAAAATCCAGAAACTTCTTCCTTGTGTTGCTACAATTAAGTTTCCTTCTTTAATCTTCATGTCTGTGATAGGAACAATTGGCAAGTTTTCTTGAAATGGTTCCCAACTTGCTCCATTGTTAAACGAGATGTAAAGTCCAGACTCTGTTCCAGCATAAAGCAATCCAATTTTGTTGGGATCTGCTCTAATGACTCTAGTGAAATGGTTTTCATCAATTCCGCTAACAATCTTCTTCCAAGTCTTTCCGTAATCAACTGTATGGAATAGGTATGGTGCATAGTCACCAAGTTTATAAGAAGTTGCTGCAACAAATAATCCTCCGTCACTAAAGGGATCAATTTCAATGCTATTAATCATTGTCCATTCTGGCATGTCTGGAGGAGTGACATTCACCCAGCCATTTCCGCCATCTCTTGAAACATGAACTAATCCGTCATCAGTTCCTACCCAAAGCAAATCTTTTTCTTTTGGTGATTCAGCAGCCGCAAAAATGGTGCAGTAATATTCAACTCCGGTGTTATCCTTGGTGATTGGTCCTCCCGAAGGGATCAATTTTGAGGGGTCATTTCTAGTTAAATCAGGACTGATAACTTCCCAGCTTTCTCCGCCATCACTTGATACATGCAAATGATTTGAAGCCGTATATAATTTTTTAGAATCATGCGGTGAAAAGAAAACAGGGAAGTTCCACTGAAATCTATATTTCATTCCTTCTGCTCCGTATCCAATTGGGTTGTCAGGCCAAACATTAATAGATCTATTCTGATTTTTTTGATGATTTTTTCTAGTTAAGAATCCACCGTAACTTCCTCCGTAAACAATGTCATTGTTCTCAGGGTCAATAGCAATGTGAGCACTTTCACCACCAGCGGTACTTTCCCAGTCATCTTCTGAAATGGTTCCCCAATCAACGCGACTTCTGATTCTCACTGTTGAGTTATCTTGTTGTGCACCATAAATTCTATATGGAAAAGAATTATCTGTTGTTACTCTATAGAATTGCGAAGTTGGTTGATTTCTGTAGGTAGACCAATTATCTCCGCCATCAAATGATACTTGTGCGCCACCGTCATCTGCAATAATCATTCTTTCTGGATTCTCAGGTGCTATCCATAAATCATGATGATCTCCGTGAGGGGCATTGTGAGAGCTAAACGTCTTTCCTCCATCAGATGACACATGATAAGAAACGTTCATTACATAAACCTTGTCTTCATCCTTTGTGTCAGCATAAATACGAGAATAGTACCATGCTCTTTGTCTCAAGCTTCTGTCAGAATTCGTGTTCTCCCAAGTTTCGCCACCATCATCTGATCTGTAAATCCCACCTTCATCAGATTCTACAATTGTCCAAACTCTTTCTGGATTTGCCGGTGAAACTGTTACTCCAATAATTCCTAATGTCCCTTCAGGGAATCCCTCGTTTTTAGAAATCTCTGCCCAAGTCTTTCCACCATCAGTAGTCTTCCAAAGAGCAGATCCGTCACCACCACTTGAAAAATCATAAGGCGTTCTTCTTACTCTCCAAGTACTAGCATAAAGTACATCTGGATTTTCAGGGTCCATAATTATATCTACTGCTCCAGCATTTTCATTACTGAATAATACTTTTTCCCAGCTATCACCACCATTAATTGATTTGTAAACTCCACGATCGGCAGTTGGCTTATAAAGATCTCCCAATACGGCAGCATAAACTATGTCCGGGTTTTTAGGGTGGATTCTAATTCTAGGAATGTGTTTTGAATTTTCTAAACCAACATGTTTCCAAGAACGACCGCCATCAATAGATTTGTGAACACCATATCCGTAAGATACATTTCCCCTAACAGTGACTTCTCCACCCCCTGAATACAATACACTGTTATCAGATGAACTAACAGCAATTGCACCAATTGATCCTCCAAAGTATCCATCCGAAATATTCTCCCAGCTATTTCCACCATTTTTGGTTTTCCAGACTCCACCACCGGTAGACCCCATATAATACAACATAGGTTTTCCTTCAACTCCTGCAACTGCAGCTGATCGCCCACCTCTAAAGGGGCCAATACATCTCCATTCTAGGCCCGCACTAATGGCCTCATAAGATGAGTTATTTGCTTCTTGGCCAAATGAAATTGACGCAACTAATAGGGTGATTAGGGTAGGTATACTTTTCATCTTAGTGATTTAGACCGGCAAATTACCAATATAAATTAGAACTTAAGTAATAACTAGATGAACGGTTGTAGAGTTAGTTTTGATATGAAATAAATGGATGCTCGTTTGACTAAATCACTTGACTAGCATAAGTTATCTAATAATGGCCTGCTATTTGTTTAGTGTATATCAGAATCAAGATATTATCAAAACAACAAAATGTACTCGCGATATCCTTATTAAGTTATAAAGTTCTCTTATATTTGAGAGTTAAAATAAAAGGCGCTTTCGAGTACCAAAAACAATTTTTATGAAAAAGACACTTCTACTTTTATTTTTCTCTGTTCTAGTTACTGGAGCATATTCACAAGGTTGCCTTGACGATTGGAAAGACGCTTTTGAGAAAAGAGGAGCATATTCTGTATCTGATGACATGCACCGGAAAGTGTACATGCATTTCGCAGACGGAGCAGATTCTTATTGCGTATCAGGTAAAGCCAGAGTTGAAAATGGAAAAGTAGTTTCTATCTTTTTGCAATATGAAGATGGGACATATGAATTAATGGATCAAAAAATTACGAACTCAAGTGGAACTCCGGCGGCAGTAGTAAACGGAATTTCAGAATTAATCACGAACGAAGACAATGAAAAATTCTATGTGATATTCGTTGAGAAACTGAAGCCTAAGAAAAAAGCTTACAAAACAGTTGGCGGACCTGGAGACATGTAAACCTATATAAATTTAGTAATCCCCTTTTGCGTCAGTTCAAGGGGATTTTTTTGATAAAAAATTAAATATGAAAACTTTACTATTTACTTTATTAATTGCCGTTTCAATTGTAGGATTTTCTCAAGAACCATTTGAAAAAGATGGTAAGTGGGGTTTAAGTAAAAATGGTGATGCCGAGGATAGTGTCATATTTAGAGCCGATTATGATGAGATTGATATGATTGTCTGTACTGATGGTTACTTTCCAATTGGCCTAAAAGGTAAAGAATGGTACCCTTTAACTTCAAATAAATTATTGAATCAACAAGGTTATGAAGAAATTTCAATGCCTGATTTTCTTTCGAATCTAATTGTTGCTAAACGAGATGGATATATAGATATCATAGACCTAGTGTTAACTGACTTTTTAATTAGAAATGTTCAAGCCACGGCATTGGTTGACGAAGAGGTTTATAACCTCCCTTCTAATTATTTAATGACTATTAATGACAAGAGTTTTGGACTGGTTTCTATAGTTGATAAAAAGGAATTACTAAAAGCTAAATATACTTCGATTCTACCTGACCAAGAAAACTCAGAAAGTGCATGGCTGTTCGCGAGGGAAGAGGGTAAAACTTCTGTTTTTGATTCAAAAGGAACTCTTTTATATGAGCTAATATCAGAGGAGGAAGTTGTAAGCATGATTCAAGAAGATAAAGATTCTAAACTTTACAAGGTTTCAACTATTGAAGGTAAGTATGGAATGTACAATAGCGCAGAAAAATGGTTGGTTGATCCCATTTATATTGATGTCATGCCATTCATTGGTTCTGAAGAGGTGGTTGTAGTGACTGCGAAAAAAGGGGAAGGTATATTTTTCAATGGTAAAATGCTCTTAGAACCAGTTTACATGGATGTCATAAAAAGTTCTGAGCGCGGATATATAGCGCAAGTCTCAAACAAAAAAGGAGAATTCTTAGTTGATCCTAACGGTAAGTTGACGCCAGTGAGTGAAGAATAGTAGGCACAATAATTGTAGCTCTCATTTTCCAATGTCTAAGAATTTAGGTCTACTGATCTTAATTATACTACCCATTTTTACTTGTTCTCAAGAGGTTTTTGAGTACGGTGAAAAATTTGGCGTCAAGTATAATAGTGTTGTTGTACACAGTGCTAAGTATGATAAAATTGTAATCACAGATTATTTTGTTGCCGGTAAAATTGAAGCGAATTGGTATAACTTGGCTGTAGATGTTGAGCGAGCAACAAAACCTTATCGCAGATTCAATTATGACCTCAAAGAAGACTTGTTAATTTATGGAGTGAGTTTAAACGGAAAGATTGACCTCTTTAATGAAACCGGAGAGTTCGTATATATGGAAGAAGGAGATTACTCGAAAATTAGAACAACGAGAGATTTTGGTTTTGCTTACAATTCGGATTTAGTGGTGGTGAGTAAATTGGGGAAACACGGGCTTTACAATTGGCCAAAAAAGATGGAGATTCTTCCAGCGATTAATGATAAGCTCGTAATGCATCTTGATTGTGAAGACAAGAGAACAGATCTGTACTTGCAGAAAGATGGAATGAATATGGTTTTAAATCCATTTGGTGAGGAGGTTTTTACTTTTAGAAATAAAAGTATTGATGATGTATACGCTCAAGGAGATTGTGATGGCTATATTCTAAAGAGAGGACAGAAGAAAGGTTATGCAAGGAAGCTTAGATCAGGTAAATATTTTTTGATTAAACCTGTTTATAATGAGCTAAGCTTTGAAGGGGATAATGCAGACATCATTACCGTGAAAAAAGGAGAGAAACATGGGTTGTTCTATAAAAATAAGCAGATTTTAAGATGTAAGTATGACAAGATTGAAATCACAAACAATGGATATATTATGGGCTTCGCGTACAAGAACTATCGAAAGATAAGTTTTGACAAAGAAGGTAAGACTGTTGAAGTCGAGTTTATTGATCAGATTGAAACTTAAGATCTACGAATATTGGAAGGTGATCAGAATATCCCCCGTGATATTTGAAACCAATGTATGTTCTATTCGTGATTCTGCCAACTCCATCCTTCTCTGATTCGAAAAGATAATCGCCTTCAAAAATTTGTGCCCATTCTAATTTCGTAACAAGGCCAGATTTTCCGTTCAATAAACCAGGGGTGACAACAAACTGATCTAAAATGCCCCATTCATGTTGATATTTATGGGTTCCTTTTTTAAATTCATACTGCCAAAGCATATTTAAGAAATCGCCATCTTTCATTTCTTCAATAGTTTTTCTCGCGCGCATTATTTTCTTCATTGAAGGGTCATCAGGGTGGTCATTAAAATCTCCCATTGCAACGATAGCCGCATCTGGGTTCATAGATAATATAGAATCATATTTAGCTCTTAGCGTAGTCGCTGCGAATTCTCTTTTAGGCGCAGTAACTAATTGTCCTCCATATCTAGATGGCCAATGATTGACAAACAAATGAACCGTGTCTTCCCCAACTAATCCTTTAGCATAAAGTATGTCTCTTGTTGGTCTGCTATCTGCACCAAAATTTAATTTGAAAGCCGTAAAACTTTCTAATTTGAAATGTTTTGGACGATATAACATAGCCACATCAATTCCACGGTTGTCACCACTTTCTTGATGGATGATTTTATACCCAAATTTCTTTAGAGGAGAAGAATAAACGACATCTTTCAAACATTGAATATCTTCGATTTCACATAGCCCGATAACCGCAGGTGGTTCCCATTCCCCAACGGCTATAGCTGTTTTCCCAATCTTATTTATCTTGTCGTAATATCTTTTGAATGACCAATATCGATCGCCTTTTTCAGTGAATTCATCATCATTCTTTAAAGAGTCATTTGATGGATGAAAGAGATTCTCTACGTTGTAGAACATTATTCTAATCCCTTTATTATTCTCTTGAGGATTCTGTGCAAAACTGACTTGGCAGATAAGGAGGCCTAAGAGCAAGAAGGATTTTTGAATAAATAATTTTCTCATTTGAATTTAAGTGTGTGTGTCTCAAATTTACGAATCTTTTGGGTTCTTTACTTACTTTTTAATTCGCAAAGACAACCACCATAAAAGGGAGAACAGAACGGTACTGAAAATCAAAACGAGTGCAATTTTTAGAAAGATGGGGTAGGTGATAAATTGCGCAGGACTTTGACCTTGCACAAACATATTGATAGGAGTAAATCCTACTGCCAACCAAACGGAAACATAAGAAAGTGAAAATCCCATCTCCTGGACATTTCGGCCTAAATGATGACTTCTTACCTCTTTGAGATAGATTTTAAAAGGCATCAAAAGAATATATTTGAGGACTTTTTCGAGCAAATAGGCAACAAAAATAATCCCCGTCCAAGAAAGAATCTCTGAACGGGGAATATCAAAAAGTTGACTTGACAATTCAAGTCCAATATATACGGCCACAATTGTTATGAAGACAAGTATGGCTGTTCTAACCATATCTAATCTTCAGAATCTATGTCTTTACTCATTTTTTGCCCAAATGCTGTTCCGGAAACAATTTGCTGTTGGAAATCTTGCATTGCACCTGGTGAATGAGGCATCAACATAGTTGTGTTTTTACCATTAGAACCAATATTATTTAACGTATCAAAATATTGTGTCAATAATACAAACTGCATAACTTCTTCATGCGTAATGTTCTTCAATGATTTTTGGAAATCTTCAACAGACTCTTTGAAACCTCTTACAATCTCTAGACGTTGCTGTGCAATACCTTCACCAGATAGTCTTTTAGACTCAGCATCTGCTTCAGCCGCTTTTACAACCGTAATTTTAGCTGCTTCAGCTTCTTCCATTGTTGCTTCTTTATCTCTTTTGGCAGCATTAATTCTATTCATTGATTCCTTTACATGAGCATCAGGATCAATATCAGTAATAAGTGCTTTAACGATCATGTATCCATAATCATCCATTGAGTCTGCTATGTTATTTCTAACCGCTACGGCAATTTCTTCCTTTTTGGCGAATACATCATCCAATTCCATTTTAGGAACTTCTGCCCTTACATCATCAAATACATAAGAGGAAATTTGATGTCTCGTATTATCTAAAGCATAATATGCTTCATGATATTTATCTTTCATTACTTGAAATTGAACTGAAACTCTGAGGTGAACAAATACATCATCTCTTGTTTTTGTCTCAACATCAACATCTAATTGCTGTACTCTTAAATTTAGAGTTCCGGCTTTTTTGTCTACAAATGGGATAATAAAACTCAAACCTGCATTCGCCATCCTTCTAAATTGTCCAAAACGCTGAATTACTACAACGGTTTTTTCATTAACTAATAGGACCGATTTAATTATAAATAGCAAGACGATTGCGCCGATTACGCCATACAATATCATATCATTTTCATTCATAAGTTTTGATTTTGGGCCTTCAAAAAATCATTTCTGAATAGCATGTTTTTAGATTTGAAATAAAGATAACAATTTTTCAGATGCACCATGTCTACTGCTATGATATTTTGAAAATCAGCGATTAATCGAAAATAATTCTTAATTTGGATAACCGAACTTCAATACTATGATAGATTTTTTCATCAAAATGTTTTCAGATAATCCGGGGCTTATCGTTGCTGGAATAATTCTAGGATTTATTGGTTTAGTTTCTCAAATGTCATTATATGCTAAGGCGGGCCAACCAGCAATTTCTGCTCTTGTTCCTGTTTGGAACATAATGATTTTTTGTAAGGTGGTTGGACGACCTGCAAAACATGCATGGTTTCTGGTGGTGCCAGGTCTTGTTATGCTTGGTGTAGTGCTGGCCTATTGGCCAATAATTGATGGTTTATTCCCCACTTATAGCATTGTTCCTGACCATGTAGGCTGGACACCGGCTGTGCACGGCTTATCCGAAGCTGCTATTCCTTTTATTATAATAGGCGTTGCTTCTCTTCCTATCATCTATTTTGTAATTGTAATGTTCACAGAAGTGTGTGACTCCTTCGGGAAACATGGTACAACAGACAAGGTAATGTGTGTCATCTTTAATGGATTCTATATTCTATTTGTTTTAGGGATTTCAAGTGCAATGTATGAAGCACCATGGTGGGCAAAGAAAAGAGGGAAACCCTATTATATGCCTGATTTCAAGCATAAAGGAAAAAAATATTTGGTAACTCCAGATGGACCAATGATTGGTGACCCTAGAGATCAGAAGGTGAAAATAGCAATGGTTGATATCAACGAAAGCGAAGAGGTGATTGAGAAAATTGCTGGCGGAGCAGATGTTAATGAGGCAATCAAAGAAACTCACGCAAATGATGAAAAACCTTTGAAAAAAATAGCTAAAGAAGTTCCCCCTAATGCTCCTGCTGAAACTAAAAAAGTAGAACCGAAGAAAGTGGCTACTGTGGCTAATAAAAAAGCAGAGCCTAAGAAAACTTCGACTTCCAAACCAGGCGCTAAAGCCGAATCTAAGCTTAAAGTTGATGGAGCTCCAATGACATGGCGTGAAGAAATGACTAAAAAGTATAAAAAGAAGAAGTAAGTGAGTACAACAGTTTTTCTAACAGCCTTTGCGTTTTCAATTATCGCCTTTGGCTTTTTAGGTTATTTGGTTTTCAAATTCAAACAAAACCTAAAGCCGCTATTTTATATCCTAGCCATTTTCATTACGGCCAATATTTTTCATTTTCAATTTGCTGCTAAATCAGAAAGTGCTGCACTAATATGGCTTGTCGCAATCAATCTAGAAGCCTTTGCGGTTTACATCTTTGCACTTTTAGGATGGAGGAAGTTAAAAGCGGCATCAAAATGAAAATAATCCTGGGCATCTTCTTAATTTTTAACTCTTGTTTCGTATTGGGCCAAGTTGATCAAAAACTAAAAGACTCTATTGCCGAATTGAAAAGCCAATTGGGTAAAATGACCATTGAACAATTTCAAACATTGCACCTAAAGGATACTTTAAATAGTAAGTCTACCGGAAGTCATGGGGATGGTCAGCTACAAAATGGAAACCTGATGCCATTTAGAGGCGATAATTTCACTTATTTTGATGAGGTAAGTTATAAGTCAGGTCGAGCCTTTATGAATGATAAAGCCAAGAAGGCGGTAATTCATGCTTATGGACAATTGGCTAAAACTATTCCTGATCGACATTTTTATTTGATGGAGTGTTCAAACGAGCATGGGGGAGAAATGTTTCCTCATAAAACACATCAAAACGGACTTAGTGTAGATTTCATGATGCCACTCTTGAAAGATGGAAAAGCATTCACAGGATTAGATACGATTGGAGCAGATCATTATTGGTTGAGCTTTGATAATGAGGGCCGCTTTGATAATGACAAATCAATTACGGTCGATTTTAATACTATTGCTAGACACATTCTTATTCTGAATAAAAGTGCCGCTAAGTTTGGCGTAAAAGTCAAAAAAGTCATCATCAAAATTGAATTTAAAGATGAACTTTTCGCTACCGAATATGGCAAACAGCTTAAGTCGAGCGGCATCTATGTCGTTCAGAAGTTGAGCCCATTAATCAATGCCCTGCATGATGAGCATTATCACATAGATTTTGAGGGACTTTAATCTCAATTATTTAAGCAAATTCACAGAGAATTGGATTGTTTTCATGCTGAAGCTGGAATCGAGGTTCACATTAAGTTTAACGAAGGGCTCTAATTAATTCACCATCAACTGAAACCCCACTTGATGAAAAGTCTCAATTTTAATGCTTTCATCTAAACTCAAGTACTTTCTGAGTTTTCCAATGTAAACATCCATACTTCTCTTTGTAAAGTAATCATTCTGTTTCCATATAGTATCTAAAGCAACTTCTCGGGGCATTATTTTATCTTGATATCTACAAAGCATTTCAAGCAACATGTTTTCCTTTGGAGAGAGCTTCTTATCGCCTTTAGTATTTTTCAACATCCTACTTGAAGGATGGAAGTTGAAAGTCCCAAACTCATAATTGTCTTTAGAATCAGGCAATGAATTACCATTCGAAGTCCTGCTTAATAATGCCTTGATTTTTAAAAGTAAAACTTCAGTGTCAAAAGGCTTCGTGAGATAATCATCCGCGCCAATTTGATAACCTTTCACCATATCTTCTTTTTGATTTTTGGCTGTTAAAAAGAAGAACGGAATGTCTTTTTTGTCTTTGATTTTTTCACCTAAAGTGAAACCGTCCATATGAGGCATCATTACATCCAGTATACAAAGGTCAAATTCATTCTGCATTACAATAGAGTAGGCTTCTGCACCATTTTGCGCCCAGCTTACTTCATATTGAGAAAGCTCTAAATAGTTTTTAAGTAAAGACCCAAAACTCTCGTCATCTTCAACTAATAAGATCTTTTTCATGACTTTTTTAGTTTGATGATGGCGGTTGTTCCTTGACCTACGGTTGAGCTGAGTTCGATAGATCCTTCCATCTTCTCAATAACCAATTTTGAATAACTTAAGCCGAGTCCGAATCCTTTAGTATCATGAACATTGCCGCTTTGAACTCTATAGAAATTATCAAACACTTTTGATAACTGCTTAGCCTCCATTCCAATTCCTTTATCAGATATCGAGATTAAAATCTCATCTCCAACTTCTTGGCTAGAGATTTTAATTTGAGCCGGCTCATCTGAATACTTGATTCCGTTTTCAATCAAATTCACAAAGACATTTTCCAAATGGAAGATGTTCGCCTTAGCCATTTTTGTCGCTCTTAAATCTGTCTGGATGTTTGACCCGTACTTTTCAATCATCAACTTTAACTTAGATAAAGAAGATTGAATAGCTTCAGTAATGTTGACTTCGTTAACAGATATAGCTAAAGCATCTTTATTCAAAGAAGCTACTTCTAGAATCCTTTCAACATGCGAATTCAATTTTGTCTTTTCATCTTGAATTATCCCAACATATTTTTCTAAAGAATCTTGATTAACGTTTGTGTTCGGATGTAAAAGTGAATCAGCAGCCAATGATATAGTCGCTAAAGGAGTTTTGAATTCATGGGTCATGTTGTTAATGAAGTCTGATTTTATCTGTGATATTTTCTTGTGTTTTATTACCAGCTTAATGCTGTGCGCAAATACAAGCATGATGATCAATATGGATACTAGAGAGAGGACAATCATTCCCCAAATCTCCCTCCAAAGGAAATCAGATTTGTCCAAATTTAGGCGTAAATCATATCTGCCAGGGGCCATCACATCAGTTGTAAATAGAGGGATGTCATAATCAGTCATATGGGGATGTTTCGGGTGAATCTTATAAACCGCATCCTCATTATCAAAAATCCCCCAGTCTAGAATTTCTCCAAGATCATTGGCTGCCAATTCTTCTTTCAGAACATCTCTTACTTTTCCACTGTCTAATCTTAAATCATGTTCGCCTGTGTGAATTTCAATTTTCATCCTATTCACTAGAGACTCAATTTGGTCCAATTCATCTACCCAATCAGTGATACTTAAGCTATCGGAATCAAATTCTATTATTTGATGATTATTGTTTTGGATAATAATTTGATGATCGTCAGAGTGGTGTTGAAATGAGCTCAGCACTTTTATTTCAACATTGGGAGCTGAGTCAACTCTAATTTCTTGAAAGCTGACAGCTGTATCAATGTCAGTTATTATCTCGTTAAATTCAAAATCACCAAGTTCAAATGAAGACATAAAAGTCATTGCACGGTGATCATTTAGACGTTGCTCAACATTTGAAACAGCTAGCATCACATTGTTGTCAATGAGCTTTTGCTTTTCGGTAATAGTATTGTCTATCCATCTATATTGTATCACAATAATCCCAATAAGCGCAAGACTCATTAGGCTGATTAATATGGGGATACTTCTTTTAGACATAGGTCAAATGTATATGCAATATAGAGAGCGCCCAAAACTTTAACCTTTTTTAACCGGGCCTTTGCCTTTCCTTAACTTAATACCGGAGCAGTCGAGCCTAACTTTGTCTCAAACAAAAACATTGAAGTATGAAAAATTTAAAAGGATTAATAATAGGAGGAGTTGCTCTCACGGGATTGGCAGCAGGAGTGTATTCATTTACATCTGATACAAACCCAGAAGCTCCAACTCAAAAGAATTATGAAGTGATTAGAATGGTTGATGGCCAGATGACAACATATGACACAACATTAGCTGCCAATTCTACATTCACTCCAAATGACTACTTGGCACATTTAGGATTCGAAAATGATGAGCAAATTAGTATCATTGACTTTACTAAAGGCCATGAAAACGCATTCACTTTTTCATCTTATGGAGAAGATGGACATCAAGGCGAAATGATTTTTATCGAGATGGATGAAGATTATCACACTTCAGGAGATGAAGATCATGAGGTTATCATTGAAAAACGCATTATCCATTCTTCTGATGTTGGAGATGAAGATGTTACAATAGATATTGAAGCCTTATTAAAAGGGATTAATATTGATAGCTTGGTTGCTGTTGCAATGGAAGGGCTTGAAGCTGATTCAAATCAAGTGATCATCAAAAAGATGATTATGTCTGATGAGCATCATACAGGCGGAGAAGGAATGACATGGGAATCAATTGATGCAACTGATGCTGACTTTCATAAGGAAATGAGTGGTACAAATCATCATATGGAAGTTGCTGTATGGGGAGATGAAGAAGATTTTACAATGGTAATCGTTTCGGATTCTTCAACTAATCCCTCTAATAAAGGAATGGTTGCAATTGAGGATAACAAAGAAGAGGCAATGTTTAAATTGTTTCCCAATCCGGCAACGACAAGTTCTCAGTTGGATTTAAACTTTAGTGAGAAGGCACCTACTATAATCAATATTACTGATATGAGAGGTAGAACTGTAGCAAATATGGATTTAGGTGATTTCGCTGGACCGTTCAAACACACAATTGATGTTACTAAATGGCAAAAAGGTGTTTACGTTATCCAAGTTGATCACGGAACAGAAAAGATTATGGAAAAATTAATTATTGAATAAACGCTTTCATGGGTCCTGATTAGACCTAATTTTAGAAATAGTTAGATAGTAGCTATTTTTTTCATGTGACCCCTTGCTCTTTGAGTAGGGGGTTTTTTGTTTGATGCGTTTTCTTCTCAAGAGTTTTTGCTAAATTCAAGCATCAAAAATAACCACAATGAAATTCATAAGAAAGCTCATCTTCAGATTAATCCTTTTGTTAGCAGTCGTTTTTGCTGTCGGATATTTTGCATTTGACTTTGATCATAATGATTGGTATACACTTTATACCGGTGAGCCCGTTAAAACTGAGAATGAAATTGAATTAGAAAATGACGAAGTATTTCAGCAAATCATGGCAATTGAAAATGTCTTTGCTGAAATAGATGATTATGCAAGAGATTGCCCAGAGTCAGCAAAATCTTCTTTCAGTGAATTGGCAGATTATTTAGAGGCTGGTGCAGAAGGGGATAAGGAGAAAGCAAGGGCAATATACGTTTGGCTCACTGACAACATCAGTTATAATGATACCGGATATAATTCAGGCGATTATGGAGATGTAAGCGCAGAAGGGGTTTTGAAGAGTGGCCTTGCTGTGTGTAGTGGTTTTGGGAATTTGTATACAGCTCTTGGTAAAGAAATGGACTTGGAAATTATTGACGTCAGTGGTTTTGCGAAAGGCTATTCCTTTTCAAAGGGAATCATTGAAACAGAATCAAACCATGCATGGAACATGATAAAAATTGATGGCGAATGGAGAGTGTATGACGCAACCTGGGGTAGGGGACATAGCAGCACTGTTGATGGTAAAATGGTTTCTAAGAATGAGTTTACTGAAAAATGGTTTGACGTTGATCCGTATGCAGCTATTTTTACCCATTATCCAGAGAATTCTAAGGATTCAAAGATTCCAAATGTTTTTAGTTTAAAGGATTATTACAATATTAAATTTGATGGGATGGCAATCTTTGAATTGGGTTTTGATCCTAAAGAGATGTATGATATTTGCGTCAAGAACAATAATCATGATGCTCCTACATGCTGGGTTCAAGATTATTATATTGACATCAGAAAAGCACCAAATCAATTGGTTTTGAAAAAGGGTGAAGACTATGATTTTGTATTCTACATTCCAGAAATTGAGGAGCTTGCGTTCTCAGTCGGAAGTGAATGGGATAAGGTAAAATCCAATAATGGAATTTTTAAACATACCTATTCACCAGAAAATAAAGGGGAATTGCTGATTCATTACACTTCTCCCGTTAAAGGTGACAAGGACAAGCAAGATGTTTTTATGAAATATGAGGTGAAGTAATTTGGCTTAAAATATTTCAACCGAGTTTGGTGTAAAACTGTTACTAAATCCTTAAAAAATCTTGGATTCTTTTCGTTAAATTTGTTCAACAATACCAAAGACACAATTCAATATGATAGCACACGTTTTTCCAGGTCAAGGAGCTCAATTCGAAGGGATGGGTAAAGACCTCTATGATAATTCAGATTTAGCTAAAGAACTTTTTGAATCAGCAAATGACATTCTTGGTTTCCGCATTACAGACGTAATGTTTTCAGGTACGAGCGAAGATTTAATGGAGACCAAAGTAACTCAGCCCGCAGTGTTTTTGCATTCAGTTATCCTTTCTAAAGTATTAGGAGATGACTTTAAACCAGAGGGTTGCCGGACATTCTCTTGGAGAATTGTCAGCATTGGTAGCAAGTGGTGTTCTGTCTTTTGAAGACGGATTGAGATTAGTTTCTCAAAGAGCCTTAGCTATGCAAAAAGCTTGTGAAGCAGAACCTTCAACAATGGCAGCTATCTTAAGTTTAGAAGATGAAGTAGTAGAAGAAGTTTGTGCAAGTGTTGAAGGGATAGTAGTGGCGGCCAATTATAACGGGCCTGGCCAAGTGGTAATTTCTGGTGCTGAAGCAGCAGTTGACAAAGCATGCGAAATTCTAATTGAAAAAGGCGCAAGACGCGCATTGAAACTTTCGGTTGGTGGAGCGTTTCACTCACCATTAATGGAGCCAGCAAGAGCTGAGTTAGCTGCAGCAATTGAAGCTACAGAATTCTCAACGCCTAGCTGCCCAGTTTATCAAAACGTAACGGCATCTGCAGTTTTAGATCCACTTGAAATTAAAGAAAACTTAGTTGCACAATTAACTGCTCCTGTAAGATGGACGCAAACAATGCAACAAATGATTGCTGATGGTTGTTCTTCAGTAACCGAAGTTGGTCCGGGTAGAGTGCTTCAAGGCTTGTTTAAAAAAATTGATAGAAAATTCCCAACTGAAAGTGCAGGACTGCTTGAGAGTAAGTAGCCAGTATCAAGTACTAATTACTCGATACTTAGCTACTTTATACTTTTTTTAATACTAAAAAATGAAAGAACTACTAAAAAATTGGGGATTAGAGTTCCTGATTCTAGCGTGGTTCTTTTTTGTTTTATATCCCTTTGGGCCCGGAACCACTTTTGACTCCGTATCATTCTTGCAAGCAGGTGATAACTTGTTAAATGAGGGGCTCTATCTTCACTCAGGTAAAAATGGTCTCGAATTCGCAGCTCACCGATTTCCACTTTATCCGATAATTACGTCTGTACTGAACTTGGTTCCTAAAGGACTAATCCTTTTTCAATTGCTTTTGTTTTCAGGAACAATTCTACTTTTCAGAAGATTCTTAGCAGAACTGAATGCGCCTAAGTATTTTCTCCTCTTTTTTGGATTGTATTTCATCCTAACGAATTACTATTGCCTGTGGACTGAAGGTTTGTTTGGGCTGCTATTTATAGCATTGTTGATTCTGATTGCAAAAGAGAATAGACCTAACCCTATTTGGCCAATTGCCGTATTAATTGGATTGCTCTGTCTAACAAGAATGGTAGGTTTAGTTTCTGCAGGATCACTCTTTTTAGCTTATCTGTTGATTAATAGGAAACCAAGAGCTGTATTAGCCTTGATGATAGGGCTGCTCACTATTATTGCTTGGACCATAATTGGATCTTATTATTTAGGTGAGACCGCGAGGCCTTTTGCAACACATCTTCCAGAATTTAAAGACTTTGTTGATTTGATTGAGAGTTTGGGTGGTCTGTTGACTCCAGCTATTCATCCGGTATTGGCCATTTCTCTCGGGGCAATTCTATTCGTTCTTCCTGCTCTGTACTTAATTAAAGTCTGGAAAGACAAAGTTTTGATGTCACTATTGGATTGGTTTCTAATCATTCATTTTTATGCCTACATCATCTTCTTATTTTTAAGTCTGACCTTCATTGATGCCAGTATCCCTTTCGGCTTGAGAACATCTTTCCCTCTCTATCTCAATTTGATTGCCCTCGGTGTTGTCTCACAAACTTCAGTTTTAATGACAGATAAGTGGAAGTCTAAAATGAAGTACGTTCTTCCAAAGGCATTGATTCTCTTTTTCGGAATTAGTGTATTCTCTTCACTTACTTTGCGAGAGAACGGAGTAGGGTATAATTCAAAAGAATGGAACGACTTTGCGTTTACGAATCAAATAGAAGAATTAGGATTGCGAGATGTGTTCACTAACGACCATGGTCCCATTCAATACTTTTCACAATTTTATACGAACACCTATTTACTTCCGGAGAAAAAGAATCTTTACAGTCAAATTGAGAATCAAACATTCAGAGAAGAAATGGATGTTTTAATTCATGATTTCCCCCCTAATAATCTGATCATTTGGATAAGAAATGGAATCACCACAGATGTTTATTCAAACTATGATGAACTCAAAGAACTAGAAGGTTTTGAAGTGGTTTATGATGATTGGTTGTGTTTGATATTGAAACCTAAGTAGGTTACCTTTTATTGATTTGAACATTCAAGAGCAAATCAATAATTATGAAAACGAAAATACTATCAGCTTTGATAGCCTTGATGGCTTTCTCCACCGCATTTGCAATTGAAACATTTGACGCTCGAATCTTGGTCACAGATTTTGATGAGGTTCCTGTGACTCAAATGGAAGTTTTACTATTCAATGCTGATGGCAAATTAATTCACTCAGGAAATACAGGAGCAGAAGGGAGTTTTTCCTTGACACTTTCTGCAGGTAAATATAGAATTCAGTTAAAAGAAGGAGAGGTGATTAAAAAAGAGGCTGATCTCAATATTCCTGAGCTTGAAGGACGCAAAATGTATAATCTGGTTAGAATTCAAGTACTGTATGAGCCTCGAGACAAATTTGAAATTGAAAATTTGAATTTTGAAACGGGCTCTCCTGATATTATGCCCTCTTCTTATGAAATTCTAGATCGTCTCGCGACATATCTTAAAAGCGAATCAGAAAATAAGTTTGAAGTTTCAGGACATACGGATTCTGATGGTTCTGAAAAAAGTAATGCTGATCTCTCTTTAGCTAGAGCAGAATCTGTGATGACGTATTTGATAGAGAAAGGTGTGACAGCAGAACAATTGGTTGCCAAAGGTTATGGTGAGTCAAATCCGATTGCAGACAATTCAAGCGAAGAGGGTAAAGCGCAAAACAGAAGAACAGAAATGAAGAAAATAGAGGAGTAGCACTACTTCAAAATAGCTTTGGCTAGTATTCTACTGAGTTTTTGGGTGGATGCATAGTCAAGGTGGCTGCCATCAAATGTGCTGAATTCATTTCTCGGAATTTCAAACCAAATACCACCGGCTTTTTCAAATTTCTCTTGAACCTTGATTGGATTAAAAGTTGTCATTTCCTCTTCAAGAGCATCCATGCTTATCATTGTTGGCGGACGATAGGCGTAAATGACTACTCCAGTTTTAGTTAAAGAGTCTACAAATTCAAAGAATTCATGATAGGTGGATTCAGAGGATTTAGTTTTGCTAAATATCCGCTCGTAACTATCAAGTCCAGCTAAGGTGTCAACGTCCACATTAGATTTTGAAACCCAACCGTCTGAGTGAAAGTACTCTAAGTTCTCAGATGTTCCAAAAATGTCTCTTGGTGATATTGGATCAAAAACTTGCAGATATTTTGATTTGTACAATCGTTGAAATACTTCTGAGTATGGGCGATTGAACTCTTGCTTAAATTGTTCGTCCTTAATGGCAGATTCAGTAAATGCATGTGCAGTAATTCCCAGAAGAAGAGTAGGGGATTTAGAATGATCAATTTTAGATGCTGCAAAATCTAACATCCGTCTTGACATACTACCAGAACTGTATCCATAATTGTAGGCTGTCAAATCAGACCCTTCTAAGAAGGCCTCAGTTGAAAATCCTCTATACACTCTTGAATCTCCATAAACGACAACATCTTGTTTTACATCAGAATGAGTTTTGTTGGTCCAAAAGAACTGCTTCGCACTTTCGGATTCTGTTCTCTGAGGATTCCAAAACATGACGACCCCTGATAGAAGAACTATCAAAACAAAACTGATTGCTATTTTCTTTTTCGGATGCATCAAAATTGGAAATAGATAAATTCAGATTCGGGGCCTCTAAAAAACAAATGAGCGATTACACAAATGGCTACAAAATAAACATCCAAGTTTAAACTTTTATAAAACGCCTTCAGTTCCCCAAATTTGAAATAAGTGAGATAAATGATTTCAATGAAAATGGCTAATCCAAGAAAGAATAGAGGCTTAAATTCATCCATTAAAAATGGAGTGGACACTTCTAAACTGAAGAGATGAGAGGTTATTTCTAAAGATTGTGTCATCCCTTTTGCTCTGAAAAAGTTCCAAGCAAAAAGAGTCAATACAAATACAGTTATCACTTTGAATGCCCAAAAAAGGGAGTGTTTAGGTTTCCATTTACTCCATCCGGTAAGTCGTTCTCCAAATAAATAAGTGGCGTGTAAAAACCCCCATGCTATAAAATGGATAGCTGGTCCGTGCCAAAAACCAGAGATCAGCATTGTGATATACATGAAGAGAACTCCTAAAAGCCAGCCTTTTCTTCCACCACCTAATGGGATGTAAACGTAATCTCGAAACCAAGTAGATAAAGAGATGTGCCAGCGGGTCCAGAACTCTTTAAAACTAGCTGAGAGATATGGGTGATTGAAATTCATCTTAAACTGGAATCCCATAAATTTCGCCAATCCCTTTGCGATCAAACTATATCCTGAAAAGTCACAATAAATTTGAAAAGCGAATGCGACCAACACTATCCACTAGTAAGCTGAGCCCGTATTCAGGTTTCCATCACTGTACGCTTTGTTTACTAGAACACCAATGTTATCCGCTAAAACAGTTTTTTGAAAGAGTTCATAAGCAATCAATTGTGAGGCCATGCCATTTTTGCAAAGAAGAAACTACTCTCTTTTCTGCTAATTGCTTCAATAAATTCTTTGCCCTCACAATTGGTCCAGCCACTAACTGTGGGAACATGGAGAGATAGGCGAAAAAGTGAAAGAAGTTTTTAGTTGGTTTGAGTTTGCCTTTGTAAATGTCAATGGTGTAGCTCATTGATTGAAAAGTGTAGAAACTTATTCCTACCGGAACAATTAAGGCAAATGCTGGAATTCTTGATTTGAGTTCAATTGTAGATCCAGCATAATAAAAAAACTGTTCAATACTTTCAGCAAAAAATCCGCTGTATTTGAATACGGCCAAACTCAATATGTTACCAGCAAGTGATATGATCAAGAATCGTCTTTTCTTATTTGGATTCTTATCCAATGCTAGGCCTGCAAAGTAATCTATCAATCCGCTAATGAGAATCAAGAAGATAAATCTCCAATCCCACCAAGCGTAGAAGATGAATGACATAGACGTAATGAATATCCATCTTCTCCCATTTTTCGCATTCATCATTGGCCACAATCCAAAGAAGATCAGAGCGAATAAAATAAATATGAGAGAATTGAAATACATACTACAAACAATAAAGGCACGCTCCTTGACTCAAGATTGCATAGCCCATATAATAAGATATTTCACTAATTGTATACCACATCCTTCATTTCCTTAGAATACTATGTTCTTCAAACGTCCATTTTTCCCGGTATAATCTACAGTACAATTGAATCTATACACTTTTCGTGTAAACACAATCCTTGCCTCGGAAAGATGATTGTCAATATACAGAAATTTCTCTGCAATTTCTTTATTGCCCCTTTCAGATGGTTCAGAAAAAAGTAAAGCAGATTTATCTTCAGCAAGAGCGTAATCAGTTAAAACCTGTTTTTTTTATAATGGAGTTGTGTCAAGTCAATTAACAAGCTCAAAATCAGTAGAATTACGGAATAAGAATTCTATTATTTTAATAGATGAATGAGTTCTTAGAAATTCAGCTTGTGCTTAAGCATTATGTACATATACCACCCAGATGGCTCCAATACCTGCCCACCAAAGTCCCAATGAGATCAGGATGATTTTTGTGTCAAGATCCATAGGTTGAGTTTGATCAAGCGCTTTTGCCAATTCTTCTTCAACAGCCTTCGGGTCTTTATTACGCCTGTTCACCAAAGCTTCAATTGATTTCACTTGTCTAATAAAGCCAAAAGACAGAGTGACTGCAAAAGCAAGAAGCATATAGATACTCGCCTCATTATTATCCAAATATATGTAGGCTTCTCCTATGTATGGGTAAATGATTGCTGTGAAGAAAATCGCTCCTAATATGGCTCCTTTTTTTCCAAATAGTTCTTTTGCAGTTCTGTCATTTAATCCTTTCTTGAATAGGAAAAAATAGGATATCGCCATAGAAATCGCCACAACTTCAGCCAAAACCATGCTGATAAAAAATTCAATCAGAATTAACTGGTTCAAAAAAACTAAAGTTCCAAATAAGCAAAAGTTGAGTACAGAAAATAAGCTCTGCCTGACATTTGGGAATTCTTTCATTCCGGCCAAGGAGAATAGCGTATGGATTAGAAAAGGTAACCAGCAAATAAACATCAATTGTCCAGCAAAAAAAGTATTTTGATATACTAAAAAACCACTACCGATCAGCAGTACTAACAATTGTAGTATGAAATCTAAACCAACAATTACTTTCTTCATATTTGTAAAAATAAAAAGGCCCATTCCTAAGTGAATAGGCCTTTTAAAACCTCTTTTTTTATAAAGGAGTTGTGTCAAGTCAATTAACAAGCTCAGTAGAATTACGGAATAAGAATTCTATTATTTTAATAGATGAACGAGTTCTTAGAAATTCAGCTTGTGCTTAAGCATTATGTACATATACCCAAATGCCTCCAATTCCTACAAACCAAAGTCCTAGAGAAATCAAAATAACCTTTGTATCAAGGTCCATAGGTCTTGACCTGTCAAGAGCTTTTGCTAACTCTTCTTCAACAGCTTTCGGGTCTTTATTACGCTTATTAACCATAGCCTCCATTGACTTTATTTGTCTTATGGTGCCAAAAGCTAGGGTAATTAAGAATGCGAGTAGCATGTAGATGCTGGCTTCATAGTTATTGAGATAGATGAAGGCCTCACCTAAGTAAGGGTAAATAATAGCGGTAAAGAAAACTGCTCCTAAAATCGCTTTCTTTTTGCCAAATATTTCTTTGGCCGTTTGGTCATTTAAACCTTTCTTAAATAAAAAGAAATAAGAGATGGCAATTGAAACTGAAACAAGTTCTGCCAAGACGATACTAATGAAAAATTCAATCAGAATTAATTGTTCTAAGAAAACTAAAACGCCTAAAAAACTAAAGTTCAGAATGGAGAAAAGACTTTGTTTAACGTTAGGGAAATCTTTCATGCCAGCCATTGAAAAGGCTGCATAGATAACGAAAGGTAACCAGCATATGCCGACTATTTGCCCGGCAAAGAAATTGTTTTGAAAAACCATAAAGCCTGTGCCAACAAGCAATAAACCCAAATGAAGCATTAAATCTAAACGTACAATAGCTATACTCATAGTCATGAAATAAAAAGGCCCCTTGAAAAATCAAGAGGCTTTAATAAAATTTATTTCGTTTGATTAAACAATCATTTTCACAGGATTCTCTAATAGTTCTTTTAATGTTTTTAAGAATGCAGATCCAACTGCTCCGTCAACCACTCTGTGGTCACAAGACAAGCTCAACATCATTACATTTCCTGGGACAATCTCTCCGTTTTTCACAACAGGAGTAGACTTGATTTGTCCTACAGATAAAATACATCCATTTGGAGGGTTGATAATTGAAGTGAAATCTTCAATACCATACATTCCTAAGTTTGAAACAGCGAAAGTTCCCCCTTGCATTTCTTCTGGTAGGATTTTCCTGTCTTTTGCTCTTGAAGCTAAGTCTTTAATCTCAGCGCCTATTTGAGCCATACCTTTGGTGTCTGTGAACTTCACGATAGGAACAACTAATCCATCCTCTACTGCCACAGCAACACCAACATGAATGTGGTCATTGTATCTAATTGAGTCTCCCATCCAGTCAGCATTCACTTTTGGATTTTTTCTCAAAGCAGCAGCAACAGCTTTAACAACCATATCATTGAATGAAACTTTTACAGATCCATCCTCATTGATTGCTTTTCTTGCAGCAATTGCGTTGTCCATATCAACTTCCATTTTAAGATAGAAGTGAGGAGCAGAGAACTTAGATGCAGATAGCGCCTTAGCAATTGCTTTTCTCATTTGAGAATTCGGTACATCCGTAAATGATTCTGTTCCTGTTGGAGCAGCATATATAATTGGAGATCCACCTGCCGCAGCTGGTTGGAAATTTTCAATATCTCTTTTTACTATTCTGTGGTTTTCACCAGTGCCTGAAATAGAAGCCAAGTTGATTCCTTTCTCAGCAGCCATTTTTTTAGCTAAAGGAGAAACAAAAATTCTCTTTCCATTTGAAGAACCATTTGAGCTTACAGGAGCAGTAACAACTTCGGCAACAACTGGATCAGCTTCAGCTACAGGGGCAGCTTTTACTTCTTCTTCTTTCACTTCAGCCGCAGGAGTACTAGATCCGGCTTCAGCAAGAATAGCTTTTACGTCTTCTCCTTTTTCACCAATAATGGCCAAAATTTCGTTAATAGGAGCAGCATCACCTTTTTCTA
>JBLFXO010000015.1:0-23285 GCA_047609865.1 Arenicella sp. | reverse complement strand
TGATTCTGAACCTTTTTCCCTCTCCCTCAAATTTAATCTCAAACACAAATTCATGAGATGATGTATATTCTGCGAAATAAAGTTCAGCCCCTTTTGAATGAATGACTCCGTCTCTTCTTCCATCTCCCTTTGAAAGACACCTGTTCAGTTCATCAGTTGGAATCACCGAATCAACCGTAAAGTGAGTAATCAATGATCCAATCTCTCGAACAATCGGATCGAATTTAATTTTGTTCTTGTCTTTGGGAAAATAAATGTCTTCAATTGTCATTAGTGTAATATGTGTGAGTTTCTTCGAAAACTGAATTTACAAAATCTATCTCAATCTAAAGTTCAGCGTTTTCAATTCAGTGCAGAAAACAAAAAGCAAATATATGTTATCTTCGTTCAGATTGAAATCTAAACAATGAGAGCCCTAGCGTTAATCTTAATTTGTGTCCCTTTATTTGCTATAAGTCAGTTAACTCCTGATGAAGAATTTCAAATAGAAGAATATAAAGCTGTTCTAAGTTCTGATGACCATGACACAATCAAAGTACAGGCTCTCATTAAATGGGACGGTCTTATCTATTATTCAGATCCTGTTCAAGATTCAACGCTATTACAAGAGATTACAAAAATCTGCAGAAACAACCTCAAGAAGGATATACCGATTTCGGAAAAACGTTTTTTCGCGAAAGAACTTGCTAATGGTCTTAATTATTTAGGTTCTTCTGTAACAGGATTGGGCTATTACAAAGAAGCTATTGATTTCTTTAGAGAAGCCATTCCGATATATCAACAAGCTGGTTTAAGTCAAGGATTGGATGGCTGCATGATCAACCTAGGAACAGCACTTTATGACAATGGAGATATGAAGGGAGCTGTAATCCAATTTAACAATGGCATTAAATTGACAGACAAGACAGGAAATGATCAATACAAGGCAAACGCATTGATGTCCCTAGGAAATATTTACTTGGATTTGGGTGAATACGACAAGGCTTTAGACTATAATAAAAAAGCCTTAAACCTAGTAATTGATTTAGACGCAAAAACCAGCATGGAGATCATTTATCTAAACATGGGAAATGCATTTTTGTATAAAGATCAATATGATTCAGCTTTGTTTTGTTACAATACTTCTTATCAAATTGGAATTGAATTAGGCGGGCTTCATACTCTCGGTACAACAATGAATAACTTAGGAGAAGTCCATTTGGAGTTAGGAGATATGGATTCTTCACTCTATTTCTATAATGAAGGTATGAGAATAAGGACCGAATTAGACATGCAAACTGATCTGATTTATTCATATTCTGGATTATGTACTTGGCATACAAAAATGAAGAAATACAATAAGGCTATTGAATGGGGAAAAAAAGGTCTTGAGTTATCTCAGTCGTTTAAGAATTATGGGCATGTCATGACAGCTGGCTCAGCTTTATATTATGCTTATGCTAGCGCGGGCATGCACAAAGAAAGTCTTGAAACCTACATTATTTGGCAAAGCGCTATCGATAGTGTTCAATCCGTAGAAAATCAAAAAGAAATTATCAGCCAAGAAATTCAATATGAATATGAAAAAAACAAAATGGCGGATAGTGTTTCTTTCGCTAAACAAAAAGAATTTGATGATTTAGCGCGTGCTGTAGATAAAAGGAAAGGAACTCAAGAAAAATACATATTGATTGGCGGTCTAGCCTTTACATTACTATTAGGAGGATTGGCTTTCAGAGGTTACCGTAGAAAGAAAGCTGATAATCAAATCATTTCTGAACAAAAAGAAAAAGCAGAAATTCAGAAAGAGCAAATAGAAGGAGCACATAAAGAAATTACAGACTCAATTGCATACGCTAAAAGAATTCAATCAGCAATTCTACCTCCTAAGTCAATGGTTAAAGAGTTCTTACCTGATTCTTTCATCCTGTATAAACCAAAAGATGTAGTTGCAGGCGACTTTTATTGGATAGAAAAAATAGAAGATGAAATTATTTTTGCCGCTGCAGACTGCACAGGACATGGAGTTCCAGGAGCAATGGTTTCTGTAGTTTGCAATGGTGCTCTGAACCGCTCTGTAAGAGAATTTAAAAAGAGAGAACCAGGCGAAATTTTGGATAAGGCTAGGGATATCGTAATTCAAGAGTTTGAAAAATCTGAAGAAGATGTTAAGGATGGGATGGATATCGCACTTTGCTCATTAAAAGGTAAAACCTTGAAATATGCCGGTGCTCATAATCCACTATGGATAATACGAAATGGTGAAATCTTAGAGACTAAAGCCGACAAGCAACCGATTGGGAAGTTTGAAGCAGCTAAGCCGTTTACAACTCATGAGTTTGAGTTAGAAGATGGGGATCTAATTTATTTGTTCTCAGATGGTTTCGTGGATCAATTTGGGGGTGACAAAGGCAAGAAGTTTAAACCTAGGCCTCTGAGAGAACTTTTGTTGAGTATGAAAGATCAATCGTTAGAGAAGCAAATTGGATTATTAGATGTCGCCTTTGAGAAATGGAGAGGTGATTTGGAGCAAGTAGATGACGTTTGCATGATAGGTGTTCGAGTTTAGTTCGATCTTATTTTATTGAGCGTTGAAACTGCAATATTCTGAATTCCTAAAACAACATCAATTCCTTCGCACTTCTTCTTATTTTTTGTTGGATTGTTACTCTTATGTTTAAATCCTAAAACGTGAATGTATTCATGAATCAAATGACAAGCATAGACTCCCGGAGTCTTATTGTTTATCCTAGTCTTTGGACTCGAAGAAATAATAAGCGAGTTTTTATTAGTGCTGCCGTGAGTTGTCGTTCCGTTTTTATTCGGCTCAAAAGTCTTTGCTTTCAGTTTTAAATTAATCACAGCATCATTCTTTGTACCAATTTCGTCATCTCCAAACCACAACAAATCGTGAATTTCTTGATTGGTATAAGTTTTCTTGTCTTTCTTAACCATTGGATAGTTCGACTTCCTCTTCTTTCTTCCAAAATGAAAGATTCTTTGACTTCGGCATTGAAAGTCAGCCGCCATAATTAATTTCCAGAATAAATCAGAATTCAAAATACTTTGCATGATATCCAACTCTTTTGAAAGAGAAGCACTATCCTCTTTTGTAAAGTTAATTAAAGTGTCTACTTGAATTACAGGTTGAGCGTAAAGAAAAACCGAAGAACTAAAAAAAAGAAAGAGTATGATTTTCACATCATGAAATTACTCATTAATAATCTTGCCTTCAAGAAACTTGGTTTAAATCGCAAGATTCATGTAACAGAGCAAAGAGGAATAGAAGTTGTTGATAGTTACCCACCATTACATGAAGTAATCAGCTGGCATAAGGGTAGAAAAACGGCCACGACAATGGCACTAAGGATAGGAATGGATTCAACAGTGGTCATGAAGCTAACGGGCCACAAGTCATCTAACACACTAATGAAGTGTGTTGATTATAATAATAAAGATTTGGAAAGGGAGATGAAGAAACTGTCACAAAGGAAGGGCGATTCATGATGCTTGTTTAGCATCTAAACCATCCAGTGCTGACAAACCAATCTTGTGTTCTGTACCAATCTTTCCTTGAATGATATTGGTGTTTTCAACAGCTGTATGCTTACCAGCTTGTGATAATTTGACAAGGGTTTTATGATAATTCTTAAGTAGCTTTGAATATGTTCTAGCATGTAGATAACGTTGAAGGAAATTCTTCGGTTCTTTTGGGTAGATTTCTTTTAAATCTTTGGCAATTGTATTCTTCATCAGTTCATATTAAATTACAACCAATTCTGAATTCCACAACCCTCCCTAATTCAGAGGCTATAATTAATAAAAACTAATCTTCTTTATGATAGGATGTTTTACAAAAAGTTTCAAGGTTGTGGTTTGAAACTTACTCAACAACCATTCTTCGGTTCCAGAGGTATATTCTGATATCTTTATTTCAGTAATATTATCACAAATGATTTTTTAAATGTATCATTTGCATTTATTATTATAGGAAGAGTTCTCTCGTTTCTTAACTTTTTCTCATCTAAACTTCCTAACTATTAAGGCTTTTCAAAGTGCCAGTATTGTCAAACTATTTCTAGCTTAATTGGTGGCTTTGAATTACCGTATCCCATCACATAAAAGAACTTCATAATCCATAAAAAAATGGACTACTTACTTACAGTACGTTGGACCAAATTGAATAGTTGCCAAAAAAAAATCTTTAATTTCAAAAACTATGATGAAAACAAGGATGGCTATATTTGACTACCAATTTTGATTTAAATGACCGAAAAGTTACTGGATGGGCTATGAGTGAAGGGATGTCAGCCAAAGAAACGGTAATTGCTTCATGGAGAATGGCTATTAAAAATATACCTGTAGGGGATAAGCTTATCTATCACTCTGATCGCGGTGTGTAATATGCATGTGAGGACTTCTCTAACATCCTAAAACTAGCTTCTGTTACACAGAGTCTGAGTCGCAAAAGTAATTGCTGGGATAACGCTGTAGCAGAGAGCTTTTTTAAATTACTCAAAAAAGAGTGTGTTTACAGAAATAAATATAAACCAAAAATGAAGCGAAATCATCCATTTTTCAATGGATAGAGACATGGTATAATACAAACGGAAGACATAGTAGTCTTGGATATAAATCCATTAGAGAATTTGAAAAATCAATTTTCATGAACAAATTAGCAGCATAGCTTAACTTGATATCCGTTTTTCAAAGGCAAGTCCAGTAACCCAATTAATTTAATCATACCTAACGCCAATAACACAAATATCATCTATTTGATCTATATCACCTTTCCATTTTACAAAAACATCATTAATGATTTGTTTTTGAACATCCATACTTTCGTCTTGAATCGAGAATAATAATTCTCTAAAAGATTTTGCTCTATATTTCTTACCTTTTTCACCACCAAATTGGTCAATAAATCCATCAGAAAAAATATAAATGGTATCCTTCTTTATTAACTCAAAAGTATGCGTTGTATATGGAACCGGCTTAACAAACTTCCCTATAGGTTGCTTATTAGCTTTTATTTCTATAATTTCTTCACCCCTGACAATCCAGAGTGGATTATAAGCCCCTGCATATTCTAAAACGTTACCATTTAAGCTACATAAGGCAATGTCCATTCCGTCTTTTACCTCTTCTTCCGATTTTTGGAATTCTTCTATAACAATTTCTCGTGTTTTATCCAGTATTTCTCCTGGAACGGATAAATTATATTCTCTTACTGATCTATTTAGAGCATTGTTACAAATAACACTTACCATTGCTCCGGGCACACCATGACCTGTACAATCAGCAGCAGCAAATAATACTTTATCCCCCTTTTTTTCCATCCAATAAAAATCTCCCGCAACAATGTCTTTTGGTTTATAATAAATAAATGAATTCATGAAATATTCTTCAACGATTTTTTTTGGTGGTAAAATGGCCGTTTGAATACGTTTTGCGTAATTTATTGAATCTAATATCTCTTTGTTTTTTTCTTCTAAAATAATAGCTTGCCGTTCAACTTTTTCTTTTTGAAGAGAAATAATAGTATTATCCTTTTTTTTACGGAAATATCCAATCAATATTAACACACCTAACAGAGATAGCGCAAAAAGACCACCATACAGTATGTTTTTTTCCTGTTGTTTTTCTTTTAATTGAGATTGATGTGCCAATCTGTTTATTTCTTCTTCTTTCTGAAACGCCAAACTATCAGCTAAGTACTGATTTTCGTATTGGTATCGATTTTCTTGATTAATAACCTCATAAAGATTGTCGTCTTTTGCTACACTATCCTTATACATAGTATATTTTTCTCCAACCTGTATGGCTAAATAGTACTTTTTTTGAATCTTATAAATATCATATACCGCCTTTGAAGCAAGCATACTTTCAAAAAAATAATTGTTATCTTCTGAAATTTTCAATGCTTTTTCAGCATAACTTTCTGCGAGTTTATACTCGTTTAAATTTAAATACGAATCTGAAATTTCTAAATATGAAAAAGCCATTGACGACATAAATTCACCATTATTTAGTTCAATAGATTCTTTTAAATAGGCAATACCTTCATCATATTTTTCTTTTTGATTTGATACCACCCCTAAATTGGTTAATCCTGTAACTACGCCACGAGTGAAATCAATTTCTTTACTAATTTCAATACATTCTTCAAAATTAGATTGAGCAGCATTGTATTTTTCTAACTCAAAATAACTTGATCCTATATTCAACAAAGCCGAAGCTTCACCTTTTTTATTACTTAAAAGTTTATCCGTTTTTAAACTTTTTTCGTAATACGATATCGCTTTTACATAGTCACCCAAATCTTCATAAATTAAGCCAATATTACTATTTGCAATACCAATTCCCTCATGATTATTTAGTTTATCATTTAATTTCAAACTTTTTGTATAAAAAACGATTGCTTCATTATAAGCTCCAATGTCATAATAATTATTACCAATATTATTATATGCGGAAGCTAAATTTCTATTGTAAAATTGATATTCTGTAGTTGAAATGTTTTTTAATAAATTATTTTCACATATTCTTATCGCCTCTTTATGATAATTTATTCTCGCAAATAAATCGTTAATTATATAATCAAATGATAATAGTACGTCAACTTTTATTGTATCGTGTTTTGCGTTATCGATCACATAGTTTAGTGAATCAACAACATTCCCCTCTTTCTCTATGCTTTGTGAGAAAACCACTGAACTTAAACAAAATACTTGAATAAGAAACCACTTTTTAAAAACCATAACTATTATTTACAGATTACAAAAAAGGCACACTTAAAAAAGTGTGCCTAATAATGCTACAAGAAGAATTAACTCACTGCATTTAAGGATTTAATGTCAATGTTAAATCTAAATCAGTTCCAATAATAATTTGAACAGATCCCTCACCGTAGTATGATACAGAACCGATTAATACATCAGCATCAAAATAATAGTTACCTGAATTCATTTGTCCAAAATCTGCTGAACCATTAGCATCAGTTGTTACTTCTTGTAAATAAATACTATTATCTAAATCTACTAGAGATGCAGATAAACCTACAATTGCATCAGTTGCATATCCAGTTGTTCCTGAAATTTGAACTTTTACTTTTAATCCTCCTGTTGTTGCAGCAACATAATTACAGGTTCCATTATCTTTTTTTGCTTCCGCATTATAATTAGTTGCTGTTGTGTCCATACATCCCTCCTTTTTACAAGAAGTCATCATTGTCGTTGCTCCTAAAACCAACATAGAAAAAATCAGTGATTTTTTTTTCATCTTTATTCTTTTTAAATTTTACCTACTCTTAAGGATTTTTGGCTAACTCCGTATTTCAATTCAATGAACAAAGTTCAGTAATATTAACTTCCAAAAAAATACCTATTTAGAGGTGTTTTGAAATATTTTCATTGACATTGAGCTAAGCCCCAACACTAATAGAACATTTTAAAATGCAGTAATCAGGTCTAATTCAATTTTTTAATACACACAAATTAAGTGCTAACTCCTATGATAGTTGTAAAATCTAGCTAAAAAGATTCAGCTAAACTTCTTTTGATTATAGTTGCAGGGTTATTGGCAAGTCCGCATTTTCGGTAAGATCAACTTCTAAGTAATTTGCACCCCCAACTCCATTTGTTATCATATTATCTGTATGAAAAGCGAAGAAGAGTTGTACAGAATAAATATCTCTAACTCAATACAATTTAGGAAATATTATTTTCAATAGCATATTTAACCAGTTCAAAAGATGAAGATAAATTTAGCTTATATAAAATATTTTTACGGTGTGTTTTTACGGTGTGTTCAGAAATAAACATTAAGCTTGAAATTTTTTTATTATTTAATCCTTTTATAACAGACTGCACAATTTGAATTTCTCTTTTTGTAAGCACATTATTATTTTGGTCTTTTGATAAGCCAATCAAATGAGCAACTTCAGGTGAAATATAATTTTCATCCATATCTATAGTATGAATAGCATTTATCAGTTCATTAGTTGAATTAACTTTACATAAAAACCCATTAATTTTCAGTTCAAAAAGACTTTGTAATAAAACCTTATTTTTATACATACTTAAAACCAAAATTTTTTGTTTCGGGTTTTTAGCTCTAATTTTTATGATTAATTCAATACCATTTATCTCTGGAATTTCAATATCTGTTATAATTAAATCATAGTTTTTATCTTTATAATTATCTAAAAAATCGGTAGAAGAACTAAATGCTGTTACATTACATTTCGGTATCTCTTTAATAAGCAATAGCTTAAGGCCTTCTAAAATTAAAGATTGATCGTCAACTAATGCAATTTTCATATTTTATATGAGATATTTCTACGTTTAAAGTTAAGATTTTTTTTTTAATTTCAACAACATAAAAGCCTACAAAATATCAGTTTCAATGAATAAAATATGGCTAATAATTCTCTGTCTATTTTTGATTACGCGGTCTTTAGCTATTGATGTTATTCAATTTGAAAAATCAAATAATGAATTAAGTATCGTAGTTTAGTTTTATGGTATTAGAAACAATATTAAAAGCTTTAAATCCAGAATCCTCCACATCATTATACCACTTGGCTAGTTTGACTCTAGCCGCCTCTTTTATAAAATCTAGATTAAAGATTAATTTAAGACCTTGAAAGAGCTTATATGCTTTTTGAATATCAAGATACTGTTCAAACAAAATGTCTGCTCTTTGTTTTTGATTAGGAGTCCATTTATCTTGACTCTTGTATAAAATATACCTACCTCTAGCCAATAGTTGCTTAGGACTATCTCGATTAGAAAAAAAATAGGTTTTACTTTCTTGTTTTGCTTTCGAAATAGCCGTGTTCTCATCATCAATGGCTTGCCAACGATATTTAATCCGGACATCTTGTGATGCTTCTAAAACCAATTTTCGAACTTGAAACCTGTCTTTTACTTGTATCGCCTTAGTAAAACATTTTCTAGCAATAAGTTTCCTAGAGTAACCGATATCTAAAGTGATTTCGGTTACTGCATCACGTTTTTCTTTGGGAATTTCATGAAGAACTTCAATGACTTCAGCTGCTTTGGTTCCGCTTATTATAGCCACAGTACTACCTTATTTCCCTTTTGCTTCTTTATTAGTTACAATGGTATAAAGCTCTCCTTGACTCATACTGGTTTCATCTATAGATAGGTGTTCTCCTATATTTTCAGGAAATAACAAATACTCTTTTGCGTGTGATTATTGATTCCAGTCACTAAAATCACTCATAAAATCTTTATAAGAACGTTGTAAATTCTTCCCATTCACTCCATAGAAAAAACCTTAGGCATGGCAGTCATTGACTTTAGTATCGACTAATCTCTTTTAAAAAAAGCAGAGAACTCGGTGGTTATTCGTGTTCCCTGTGCAACTAAGTTCCAGTCTCTTTCTTCTACTTTATTGATCTGAATATCAAGCCATCTTCTACGTTTTATGTGTAAGTATACTTGATGACCTCGAAGTGGAAAATCTTGAATCGTAATCTGCTTATGAAAACCTTTAGAGTGTAGCTTTAAATCTGAAAACTCTTTGGGGGCATCTATATTTTCTTCAAAATATAAATGAAGTAATCCCCCTTCTTTTTCATGTTTGACTAGTTTAAAATAATCAACAAAACTTGAGGTAGAAACAATGATAATAAATCGGTGCTAAAGTCCATAAAACTATTTTTGCATAGTTCTATAATATTTAGAAATCCCACAACTATATTACTTGATCCCTTTACAAGCCAAGCTTGTTCAGTCTCAAAACAAAAAAAGCCTACCGCTGCGCGGTAAGCTTTAGATTCATAGTGAGCCCGAAAGGATTCGAACCTTTGACCGCCTCCTTAGAAGGGAGGTGCTCTATCCAGCTGAGCTACAGGCCCCTCACTTGTCTTTTTTAATGAAGTGACAGTTTCTTCAAATCAAAAGGAGATGCGAACATCTCCTTTGTCGGGGTGGCAGGATTCGAACCTGCGACCTCGTCGTCCCAAACGACGCGCGATAACCGGGCTACGCTACACCCCGTAGCATTTAAGCGCTGCAAAGATAGACATTAATTCAATCCTTGCAACTAACAATTAAATTATTTCAAAATTAATTGTCTTTTTTACTAATTGCGGAGAGACAGGGATTCGAACCCTGGGTACCCTTGTGAGGTACGCTTATTTAGCAAACAAGTCCTTTCGGCCACTCAGGCATCTCTCCAATAATTAAATTAGAACTCTTGAAATTCATTAATTTCAAGTTGAAAATTTTATTCAAGAACAAAATTTCAGTTCAAACTTTCGTTTTAATAACGGGGGCAAATATAAATATTTTGGATTGATTAATCTTCTCTGAATAGAGAAAATTTATCTTTCTACTAAAACAGTATCTAATACGACACCTTCAGGTTGATGTTTGTCACCAGCTTCAAACCTGTTGATCAGTAAATTAACAGCTTTTTTACCAATGATGTCAACTGGTTGTGCAATGGCAGAAATTTTTGGATTAACGATATCAAATATTTCTAAATCATCAAAACTGATGATCTCAACGTTATTAAGTTGATCTCCTTGATTCGCTAATTCTCTTAGTAAGGCTTTAGCAATATTATTATTGACACAAAAAATGCCATCATAATCTTCATTCTTCAATTCAGCTAAGGCAGAAGCGACACCATTTGCAATGTTATCGTGAGGGATTTGAACCAACTTAGCGTCATTCGGATTTTTTAGAGCTCCGATATAACCTTGAATTCTTTCTGAAATTGAAGAGATATAGACAGGAGAAATTGAAAAACAAACTGGTCTTTTAACACCCCTCGAATATAAAAACTCAACTGCCTTTTGTGCGCCTGCGCTATTAGAAACAGAAACAGAATCAACATTGAAATCATCAAAGACTCTATCAACTAATACTAATGGAAATTTATCTTCTCTTAAACCGTCAATCTCATTTTTTGAATCAAATGATGAAGCTAAAATTAAACCGTCAATGTTTCTGTTGATCAAATCTGATATAAGTTTCTTCTCTTTTTGAACATCCTCATAAGTATTTGAAATAAACAAGTTATACCCTTTATCATAAGCCTCTTGTTCAATCGCCTTGCAGAGTTTGCCATAGAATACATTAGAAATGTCTGGAACAATAACACCTATTGTATTAGTTCGTCCTATTCTTAAACCACGAGCATATTGATTAGGAATGTAGTTGAGTTCCTTCGCCTTAACTCTAACTTTCTCTTGAGTTTGTTTGTTAATTCCACGCTCGTCACCTTTACCATTTAGCACAAGTGAAACGAGAGCTTTTGAAACACCTAAGCTTTCGGCAATATCTTTTAGAGAGGCTTTTTTCATGAATTAAATCGTTTTATAGGGCCTTACTAAATTAACTAAAACTTTTAGACGGGCAAGATATCAAATGAAATATTGACATAACTGTAATAAAAATAACAAAGTAAATTGTGCAGATAAAACATTAACAACTTTAGAGTCCTCTTTAGAAAAACGATTCGAATTTAAAATAAAGACTAGCAAGAAGGAGGTAAAAGCGTAAGAGGCATAATTCATCCGAGTCTCAGAGAACATTAATATTAGGCCAAGAGCAATTAAAGCTAACTGCAAAATCGCTAAAATCAATTGTTTGTTTTTATACCATAAATAAATCCCCAAACTGACGAAAAATCCAAAGTAGAAAATGAGGAAGAAAATTGAGAAGCCATCAGTCTTAGAGAAATCGTATAAAGCATTAAATTCAAATTTATTAGCAAGATACAACTGACTGAACTCATCAATTATTAAGGCTGCCACACACACAAGGAAATAAATCAAAAGTAAAATTGAATGTTTCTCCTTTGTATTCATGAAAAAGAAAATCAAAGAAAGCGGCACTAAAATAAAATGCTGCATGAAGATTGGGGTAGCAAATGAACCTGAGTTAAAGAAGGAAGTCAATCCAAAAATGAAGAAGACCAAAAAAATAGAAATACTAATCTTAAGTTCTTTGTCCATTTACTTAATGCCTAAAGCTTCGTAGATAAAATCGAAAGTTGAGAGAATTTCTGGCTTGCCATTCACGACAGCTACGTCATGCTCAAAGTGGGCAGAAGGCATTCCATCCCCTGTAAGAATTGTCCAGCCATCATCTAGTTGATTGATTTTCTCAGTACCCATATTAATCATAGGTTCGATAGCGATTGTCAATCCATTTTTAATCTTCTTTCCTCTACCCCTCTTTCCATAATTCGGAATTTGAGGATCTTCATGCATTGTGCTTCCGATTCCGTGACCTACAAGTTCTCTTACTACTCCATAGCCATGAGCTTCGGCATGTTGTTGAATGGCGTATCCGATATCAGATATACGATTTGCCGTTGTTGTTGCCTCAATCCCTTTGTAAAGACATTCTTTCGTGATCTTACACAATTCTTTAATCTCTGGCTTCACCTCCCCAATTTCGAAGGTGTACGCGTGATCTCCATAATAGCCTTTCAAAATAGCTCCACAATCAACAGAGACGATATCTCCGCTCTCAAAAGCTTTATCTGAAGGTATACCATGAACCACTTGAGCGTTAGGAGATATACAGAGTGTGTTTGGAAAGTCATATAAACCCAGAAATCCTGGGATTGCTCCTTGATCTCTTATACATTCTTCAGCAATTTTATCGATATCAATCCCGGTAACACCTGGTTTCAAAACTTTCGCAACTTCACCCAATGTTCTAGAAACCACTAAGGCAGCTTCTCTCATTAATTCAATCTCTTCGGCTGTTTTGTATCTAATCATATCCTTCGTAAAGTTCGCTTTCTTTCTGAAAACAAAACACTCGAGCCATCTCTATTGAGAAGCTCGAGTGTAAAAATAATGTTTATGTCTAATTATTTAGCTTAAAACTGATTTTACTAAATCAGCTGCCTCTTGTAAAAGAACAGCAGAATGTACATTTAAACCAGACTCATCAATAATAACTTTCGCTTCTTCAGCATTAGTTCCTTGAAGTCTAACAATAATTGGTACTGGAATTTCTCCCATGTTTTTGTAAGCATCAACAACACCTTGAGCAACTCTGTCACATCTAACGATTCCTCCAAAGATGTTTACTAAGATTGCCTCTACGTTAGGATCTTTTAAAATTATTCTGAAGGCTTTTTCAACACGTTCAGCATCTGCAGTTCCACCAACATCTAAGAAGTTAGCCGGGTTACCACCTGAATATTTAATGATATCCATAGTTGCCATTGCTAATCCTGCACCGTTCACCATACATCCAACGTTTCCGTCAAGGTTAACATAGCTTAAACCGGCTTCATCTGCTTCAACTTCAACAGGATCTTCTTCTGACTTGTCTCTCCAAGAAGCATATTCTTTGTGTCTGAATAATGAGTTGTCATCTAAAGTCACTTTTGCATCAACTGCTATTACTTTATTATCTGACGTTTTTAGAACTGGGTTGATTTCAAACATTGAAGCATCACATCCTTCATATGCAGAATAAAGTGCATAAACGAATTTCGTCATTTCTTTAAATGCTTGACCACTTAACCCTAAGTTGAAAGCAATTTTTCTTGCTTGAAAACCTTGTAAACCAACTCTAGGGTCAATTACTTCTTTATGAATTAAGTGTGGTGTAGATTCTGCTACAGCTTCAATGTCCATTCCACCTTCGGTAGAATAAACGATAATGTTTCTTTCTTTTTCTCTATCCAAAAGAACTGACATATAAATTTCAGAAAGCTCTGTTTCACCAGGATAGTATACATCCTCAGCTAATAAAACCTTATTTACTTTTTTACCTTCAGCGCTTGTTTGCTTAGTAACTAAGTGCCCACCTAAAATATCTTTTACTTTTCCTTCTAACTTTTCAATTGAAGGACAGAATACCACACCGTGAGATCCAGTTTCAGTAACTTCTCCTTTACCTCTACCACCTGCGTGAATTTGTGCTTTAATCACAATTCCTTCAGTGCCAGTTTCAGCTTGAAGTTCTTTCGCTTTAGAAAGAGCATCTGATACATTATCTACAACTACGCCTCTTTGCACTGTCACTCCGTGGCTAGCTAGAATTGTTTTTCCTTGATATTCGTGTAAGTTCATTCTTGGTTTATTTTTTAGATGTCTTAAAGTTAGTTTTAATCACTTAAAATCCAAAAAATAAGAGTCTTATTACGGAATAAAATTTCGGTTAATCTTGATTGCGTGACACTTAATAAAATTGATTTCGATTTTGACATTAAAATTCAATTAGAAGAATTAATTCCTCCAATTTTGATTATCAAAAATCGAACTTATGAAACTTTTAATTCTAATGGTAATAGGCAATGTCGCCCCTTTTAAAGGGATTTACTATACTGCGCAAGATTCAATTGAACTCAATAATCAAACAATCCAGATCTTGTCAGATGAGAAAGAAAGTGATTATAAAGCTATAATTTACAAAGAAGACGGGACGTTTCATTTAGACATTGAATCTCGAAAGAAACAGAAGTTAACATTGAAATTTCAAAATTACTCTAGCTTACATGGTCCCTCAATCTACTCGAAAAGTGAGATGGGGAATACGATTAACTTCACGCTTGAAAAGGAATCTTACAATTATCAATTGAGCGCTAACAATTTGACGAAAGGCATATATGAATGTTCTTTAAATCCAGGATTCGAAAGAGAGTTTTTTCATGTCTATCATTTCTAAATGAGGTTCTTAGCCACTCTTGATTAACTAGTCCAAAGATAAATACAACTTATCGAGTAAATGTTTTCATTCACAGAAAAAGGAATTCAGAATCACTAAATAATCATAAAATTGCGCTCGAATAAATTGCTAATTTAAAGCCGTTAAAACTTTAATCTTAATCAATAATCAAATTTAAAAAATGGGATACTACAAAACAATTGATGGAAATAAGTATGACGGTGAAATTCTTGAATTAGCTGATAAATTAACTGATGGACAAGGAGATGGTAGATTATCAGTTGATGATGCTAGTCAATTATTAGAAGCTGTTAAAGATGGTGGATCTTACACAGATATTGAAAAAGACACCATGGCTTATGTTAGAGATAACTTCAAGTGGACAGATGCAGCTGACGAATGGTTCAGAATTGAAATTAGAAAATGGGCATCAACTAAGTAATTAGAGACTTTATAAGATGGGAGCCCCTTTTTACTTCGGCAAGAAGGGACTTTTTAATTTAGATATATCCAGCAAACCAATAGGAGACATATCCTAACCATTCGTGAATTAAAGACTGCCAACTCACAAAGTTGCTTGCATTTGGAAGTATAAATTGACCTATGCTGTACCCTCTCTTCTCTCCAACAAAATGATCTGTTGAGAAACAACCGAAATTTTCAAAACCTTCTTTTTCAAAGCAAGCCTTAGACCTTGTCATATGCAAGGCTGAGGTCACTAGTAAAACCGATTGAATTTCGGGATAAGATTGAAGTAACTTCTTAGTCTCGACAGCATTCTCATGCGTGTTCTTTGATTTGTTTTCAACCAGTATGTCTTCAGAAGGAATGCCATTTTGGACCAGTACATCCCTGAACTGATCTGCTTCATTCAACTTATTTTCTGTGAGAAAACCATTTTGTCCAGAAATTAGAATTTTATCCACTTTTCCGAGATGGTACAAGTTGATGGCTTGCCAAATCCTATCTCCACCTCTTCGGATACTCAGCCTCTCATGGTTATTATCCCATTCGGCCATTCCTCCAAGAACAACGGCACAATCATAATGCCCAACATCCTCAATTTTTGTTCCTTCTGCCTCCCACATTCTGACAAATTCACTGAAGATTACTGTATTTGAAAAAACCAATAGGCAAATAACTGATCCTCGAAATGAATATCTAGAAAGTCTAGGCCTTTTGGTAAACCAAGCAATAAGTACCCCTATTATCACCCAAGAAAAGGGGTGAGTTAAAAAAGAAAATATTTTAGATAGGAAAAAAAACATCAGGCTAAATATACAGCCTCCAATTCTAAGAAATGGAATATATTTGCCGAAAATATAAATTGAAATGATTCAAGATCTTGACACATTAATACAACATGCCAATGAAGTTCATGACAAAGCAAACGCAAAAACTGTTTATGACATGGATTGGTTTATTGACAAAGGAGTTCAATGGGGAACTAGCTTAGCTCTTGGAGTCTTAGTTTTAATTATTGGAATGTTCGTAGTTAAACGCTTGACAAAAGTTGTCAGTAAACTACTCCTGAAGAAGGATTTTGATGTGTCACTTCAGAAATTTTTAGTGAGTTTGATCTCTATTTCATTACGTATTTTAGTTGTACTTACAGCTTTGAGTCAACTAGGTGTTGAAATGACATCATTCGTTGCCCTTATAGGTGCAGCTGGATTAGCAATTGGTATGGCATTTTCTGGCACTCTCGGGAACTTTGCTGGTGGAATCATGATACTTATTTTTAGACCTTATAAAGTGGGTGATTACATTTCTGCTCAGGGAGAAGAAGGAGTAGTTGAAGAAATTCAAATATTCAATACTATCATTCTTTCAATGGATAATAAAACCATCATAATTCCGAATGGCGCTATGGCAAATGGCAACATCACCAACTTTACCATGCAAGACATGAGAAGAGTTGATTTCGTTGTAGGGATTGGCTATGGAGATGATTATAAGAAAGCTAAGAATGTTTTAGAAAGGTTTATTTCTGAAGACGAAATGATTTTAAAAGACCCCGTTCCATTTATCGGACTTGGAGAATTAGGAGATAGCTCTGTTAATATCACACTCAGAGTTTGGGGGAAAACTGAACATTATTGGGACATTCATTTTAAAATGAATGAAAAGATTTATACTGAGTTTGACAAAGAAGGATTGAATATTCCATATCCTCAGATGGATGTTCATGTTCATAATACTTAAAAGAATGCTTACGCGGCTTTCTCTAATTCTCTGAGAAAAGTCAGTTGCGCGAGAACTGATTCTTTTGGAGCTTCACCTAGATGCTCTTCCATCATGTGATTTACGGCTCTGATTATTTTGACATCACCAAAGCCACACTTTTGCATAAAATGAACAGTTTTGAGGACTTGGAAAGCATCAAACCAGCCAAAAAACCTCTTTTCAAATGAAGCGAAGTCTTTGGTGTTAGACTTCAATTCTGCCAACTTCTCTACCAAACCTAAATTTTCAAAGTATTCATTGAAAGCTGGATGTAAAGGAGAACTAGAAGAACTGAATCCTTTTTCATAGAGCTCAGGAATCATTGAAACAAAGAGTTTGATTTCTTTGAAAATGTAGAAATTGTAACTGTAGAAATCTTCTTCATCTCTGTTAGTCCAATCTCCAATTGCTTTACCAGTTCCGAAAGGAACCCGATCTGAAATTCTAGGAGACGGAATTACCATTGTTGTTTTAAGTTCTGTAAATCCACCTAAAGCAATAATTTTATGGATGAAGTAAAAGTCTTCACCTGCCTTTCGTTTATTCATGCCACCTTGCTTTTGATAAGCAGATGAACGAACAGCCATACTAGAACCTACAGTGTGATAAGCATATGGTAAATCACAGAATCTTAAACATTGATTGTAATGTCTTAAGTGCAATTCGTAATTTGTTATTCCCTCATAAATATCAGAAGGAAATTCATCTCCTGATAATGGGTGTTCATAATGAATGGAGCATCCAGGACTTTTTGGATGCTCGTCAAAATGCCTTTCAATTTCGGAGAGGTAGTTAACCTCAACAGTTGCGTCAGCATCAAAGCAAACAATCAATCCGTCATTATCTATCTGATGAAATCTTGAAACGGCTTCATCCATTCCAATTTTTCTAGCCAAGCCAACTCCCGCATGTTTCTTTGGCAAACTGTTATGTTCAATCTTCAAGAAATTAAGTGGCCCAGAATATTGTGATTTGAAATTATCAAAAGTCGCAGAAGAAACTTCATTCGCGCATTTAACTTCGGCAGAATCATTTTCGCCAGAATTAATAACCACGATAACTTCAACGGTAACTTTGGTGGATGAGCAGTTTGCTAAAGATTGGAGACTTGAAACTAAATCGGGTTCATTGAAACAAGGAATCACAAGGATTATACCAGTTTCTGATTCAACCTCCTGTTCAATTTGCGACTCGATAAATCCGTATTTGTCTAAATAAAAATTCATCAAGGAGCGATTCTGAATTGCTTCCAAGAATTAGCCTCTTTTTGATAACAAAGTCTGTCATGTAATCTGCCAAGGCGACCTTGCCAAAATTCAAAATATTGCGGTTTAATGAGGTATCCTCCCCAATGTGGAGGGCGTGGCACTTCGTTTGGATACTTATCCTCAAAGAATTTCACTCTTTCTTCTAAGCTTGATCTGCTATCAATTTCTGAGGATTGTTCTGAAGCCCAAGCTCCAATTTGAGACATTCTAGGTCTTGATGCAAAGTAATCATCTGATATTTGAGGATCGATTTTTTCAGCCTCCCCTTCTACTCTAACCTGACGTTCTAAAACATCCCAATAAAAAAGTCCTGCAACTTTTTGATTCTTGAGGATTTCTCCACCTTTCTTGCTGAGATAGTTTGTGTAAATAATGAACCCTTCTTCAAGGATCTCTCTCATATAAACTATTCTAGAAGACGGTTGTCCATCTTTATCAACTGTACTTAATACAACTGCGTGCGGATCTGCGGCATTCTTCTCGTGAGCATCTTGATACCACTCGTTGAAAAACAACATAGGATCATCATACTTGAAGGCATTCAATTTACCTTTCTCAAAATCATGACGATCGTTTTTTGTTTTATCAATATGGTCTGACATAAGATTTACTCTTCTTCACCTGCCGAGTAGGCAACATTTATGTTTGGAGAATTAATTTCACCTTCTTCTTCACCTGTCTTTGGCTCATAATCTGCCAATGCTTCGGGATCGTAAGGGAATATTTCAACGATTTGAGTTAAAGAAATTGAAGGAATTTCATAGGTCACCATCAATCCTTTCAAGCTTTCTTCAATTCTTTCATAAGCTTCTTTCAAATCTTTAGCTGAAACTAAATAGTTGTTGTTTATTTTCTTCTCTTTACCTGAGTCGGCATCTTCAGAAACGTAGCTTACTTTCGCTTTGAAATATTTATCTGAATCATCATATTCAAAAATATCAGCGAAATCAGTTTTTGCAATTGACGTAACTAGAAATTCTCCTCTGACGTATTCTCCAACTTCTTTATAGATTCTAGCTTCTGCTTCAGTGAATGACATTGAACTAATTAAATAAGGTTCTGTCAACCTTTTTAAAGTTCCGTCAGTGAATTCTTTTGTAAATTTTACTTTGATTGTATACCAGCTATTCATTTGTGTCTATTTTAAGAAAACGCCTAAGAAAAGGCGGACGCAAATATAGCTTAAAATTCATAAATTTTACCATTCCACCATACCCAATATGTTGAAGGTCCCATTCTCATAACAATGGTGTTACCATGAAGTTCATAAGTTTGAACTTTGCTTCGAGTAATTTCCATTTCCTTACCTCTGACAAAAGCACTCACTCCGCCCCATTGGTTGTAATAGGCAACGATTCCGTTGTCTGCTTGATAGTCTTTTACTTTAGTGTTGAAAATTTGATAAATTTCCATTTGATACCAAATTTTAGTTATGCCGACATCTTGAAAAATGACCATTGAATCTGTCACATTCACATTTTGTAAATCGAATCCTAATTCCATAGATTCTTCTTCTCTGAAAACTTTATGTGTTTCAGAATTATCCATATAATAAATGAAATTATCTCCGCAATTATATCTCAAGGCATGCTGCGGTTCAACATCCACAACATATCCATTATCAAATGCAGCAAAAGTTCCACTTTGAGGATCATTAAAGGCTACGACATCTTGTCCGGCAACAAAGGTTACGGCTTGATTAGTACTCACTACGTCATGCATTTTACCATGCCAGAAAACAGAATTATTACCAGCGTTATCTCTATAAACAAAAACATTGCTTCCCACTTCTTGAGCTCGAACAGGATAATTGCCTACCACCATAGCGATATCTTTTACTTCATCTTGGTAGTAATACTTCAAGTATCCACCAATATTATCTTGCCATAAGACCAAGCTATCTCCTACTGCGACAGATCTTGCTTGTGATGTGAGCACATGCTTGACGCCTTGATCAAAAGCCCTCAGAACGCTTGCTGTTTGAACCACCAGCAGATTATCTGTATCGAATATCTTATTGTAAGTCTGTGCGATCATGGTTTTTTCACCATAGAAGTCAACATAAACATCTCCTTTTGAATCTACAAAACAGATATACTGGTTTTCAATATGTAACTCTTTGGTTGGCTGATAATAAATTTGAGTCACAACTCCACTATCGAACTTATAAAGTCTGTTATTACGATCTTTAAAGGCAGACAAGTTTTGGCCAAAGCAAGATGCAATAGCTAAAAGTGCACAAAGCGAAAGAATTATTTTATTCATATCTGCAAATCTATTACAAAAAAAATGCCATCCCTGTTAAGAGGATGGCATTTAAACGAATCAAATTAAAGATTATTCTATTTTTCCATTTCTAATGCCATTTCAACTGCATTGTAAACATTGGCAATTTTACCAGTTTCACAAAGTGCCTTGAAAGGAACCATTTTGGTATCACCAGGAAGTGGCGTTTCCATCTCTGAAACATCCTGACCTGATTTGAAAATAATATCTCTGATTTCGAACATTGTAAGTTTCGGGAAGTAACTTTTCAACAATGCAGCAACTCCAGCAACCATTGGACAAGCCATTGATGTACCTTGAGTTTCTAAATATTCACTTTGAGGAACAGTAGAATAAATCTCTAAACCTGGTGCGTAAATATCAACGTGCTTTTCAGAATAGTTTGAGAAAGATGCAGCAAGAGATTTCTTATATCTTGTAGAGGCACCCACTTCAATCCAATTTGAAAATTCTTTGCTCATTGAAGGATAAGTTGGAGAAGGGAAGTTTCCGTTTTCTCCGATATCCATTCCTGCGTTACCAGCAGCGTGTACTAACAAAACACCTTTTTCTTCAGCATATCTGATGGCAGCAATTACTTCTTCTTTATAAGGAGAGTAAGCTTTACCAAAACTCATTGAACAAATTTGTGCTCCGTTATCAACAGCATATCTGATAGACAAAGCGATATCTTTATCTCTTTCATCTCCATCAGGCACTGCTCTCAACACCATGATTTGAACATTATCAGCAACACCGTCATTACCTTTTCCGTTTCCTCTAGTTGCACAAATAATTCCTGAACAGTGAGTTCCGTGTAGTGCATCTGGTCCTTCAACGTTATTACTTCCGTATGACTTATCGCTAAAATCTCCAGGATTATCTCCAGTTACAGATCTTTCGTTCAAATCAGGGTTGTAATGGTAATCTAATTGACCTTGAAAATACGGTCCGTATTTTTCTAAAGCTGTTAAAGATAATCCTTGACCGTAGATCCCCATCATTGTTTGAGCATCTGCATCTTCAGGATTTTTCTTCATGTATTTCTTCAGATCTTTCACAGAATAGTCTTCACCTAATGTTTTCTTAAGGTTAGCATCAGCTGCTTTACCACTAGTCATCATCATTTCAACCATAGGAAGAGTTTTCTCAGCCTGTTCTCTAGACTTTTCAACTTTTTCCTTCACTTCCATGTATTCTTTCCAATCCGCTTTATCAGCATCAGCAATGTCAGCTTCTGTTTTACCGTCAAATTGCTTTTTATATTTAGCATACAATCTTGTCATTTCAAGTTGTGTATGTAGAATGTCTTCTCCGTCCGGATTCCCTAAGAAACTCCAACCGTTAACATCATCAATGTATCCATTGTTATCATCATCAATTCCGTTTCCTGGAATTTCATCTGTATTTATCCAAATACTACCTTGAAGGTCTTCATGTTCGATATCAACACCTGAATCAATAACCGCTACAACAACTGTTTCCGATTTTTTGTCCTTTAAAAGCTTGTCATAAGCCTTATCAGTACTCATTCCGTATTTTGCACCGTTATACCAGTTCAGTTTCTTTTTGTCGTAATCCTGAGCACCAGCTGTATAAGCTGTTAGCAATACGCCCGCTACAAGTAGTTTATTAATTCTTCCCATTTGTTAAAATTTAGTTTTCATAAATGTATTTAATCTTTCTTAACGAACTCAGAAGTTCTTCATAAAAGGCAATTATTTATGGATAGCCGTTAAATAACAAGTTTTAAGAAAAATAAAAAAATCATATTAATGCCAATTAATGACTGTTGAAGCACCTTTAATTGGTGATTAAGAGCAATATTTTGCATTCCTTATCTTAATTCTTAAATTTGGCAAACCATTACCACTTATATTTCGTCTTAGAAAGCGAAGCTGAATCATGAAAATACTATTAAGTCTAGTCTTATTTTGTTTTGTGCAAATATCATTTGCACAAGGAAAAGCTGATGGCGAAAATATTTCATTCAGAAATTACAAATCAAAGCATCCTGATAAAACGGTAGATTTTGCAGTAAAAGCAAATCTTTCTGACCTCAAAACAGTTCCTAATCTAAAGTATAAGTACAGTAATGGCGATTGGCATTTCGTGAGATGCACTCCAGAATCGGTTAGTCAACTTTTAGAAGAAGACTTAATTCAACAAATCTATTTTGAACCTGGAATGGGTCAAGCATTGAATGACAGTATGCGAGTTTGGACAAATATTGATTCAGTTCACAATGGGGACTTCCCACTCAATAGTTCATTTACAGGTAAGGATATTATTATAGGATACATTGATACAGGAGTAGATTTTAATCATGATGATTTTAAAAATGCTGATGGAAGTACTAGAGTCCTATACTATTGGGACCATTCACTTCCATTTGACCCTCTGTTAACACCGGGTAAATATGGTTATGGTCAAGTTTGGGACAGTATTTCTATCAATAATTTGACCATTACATCAATGGATAACAATGCTCACGGCACGACTGTTACTGGGGCAGGATCTGGAAATGGTTTGGCGACAGGCACGAACAAAGGAGCCGCTCCCGAAAGTGATATTATTATTGTTGAGACAAATTTTAGTCTACCAAATTGGACATTAACTGTTGCAGATGGAGTTGACTTCATTTTCTCCATGGCCGACACATTAGGCAAACCGGCGATTGTGAATACAAGTGTGGGAGGATATTTAGGATCTCATGATGGAACAGACCCAGCTGCTCAAATTATTGATAGCCTTTTAGATGATATGCCTGGGCGTGTTGTTGTCGCTGCGGCAGGAAATTCGGGCAACCAAGGAAAATATCATGTTCAGGGTGTGGTAGATGCAGATACTTCTTTTACATGGTTTGAAGTAA
>JBLFXO010000014.1:0-23717 GCA_047609865.1 Arenicella sp. | reverse complement strand
GAATCGGAAATTAATAGTGTCTCTTTCGTAGACCAACCTACTGCTGTCTATTCACCTATTGAAAGCCTTAAAGCCACTGACTTTTTCTTGAAAGGATTTAAGTGGCAAATCGGTCTTAAACCCGAGCGAATATTAATAGAATAATTTTATCTTTAACGCTATGAAAATTCTGCTCGGAAGCTTCTTCATTTTTATGGCCACATTTGCCTATGCGCAAAACATGTATCCGTACGGGCAATTTGAGATTAGAAAATTTGATCACAACGAGCAAAACGGAGGGTTTCAAAACTGGGACATTATCCAAAACAACGAAGGCTACATCTATGTTGCCAACAACGAAGCTGTACTCGAATTCAATGGGAATTCCTGGACAAAGTTTAGTTTTGAAAATCAAGAGCATCCAAGATCATTCGCCAAAAATCACAAAGGTGAAATTTTTGTAGGTGGAAATAATGAATTCGGAAAAGTTGATTACACTGAAAAAGGTGCTCCATACATTGAAAAACTGTCGACAAGTGTAGACAGTATCGACTTTAAAGCCATTTGGCAAATATATAGCATTGAGGAAAAGATTTATTTCGTAAGTCGTCAATATATCTTTGAATACGACAGCACTGGTCTCAAGACTATTGAAACTCCGGAAGGTGCAGAGTTAGTATCTTCTTGCGCCTTGGGGAACAAAATCATTTGTAGAATGTTTTTTGATGACCGCAAAAGTGTTTATGTATTTGTAAATGGCGAGTTCACTGAAGTTGACGACTCTGAAAGCTTTATTCCAAGATTAAACATATCTCTTGAAAACAGAGATTACCTGTTAGATGGGAAAGGTAGTTTTCATGAATTGAAAGCAACCACAGATGGATTTAGGATTAAACAAGATATGGACAAAGGAATTGCCCTTCAAGATTCAGCCTCAATAATTTGCGCCATTTCAAATGATAAAATGATTGCATTAGCTACTAAAAACAGCGGAGTCCAACTATTCAATTTGGACGGAAAATTTCTACGCTCATTCTCAAGTGATGAAGGTTTAGAGAATTTGCAGACTCACAATATCATTTTTGATAACTACAACAACCTATGGTTGTGCACAGACAACGGGGTGATATTTATTGAAACTTCTTCAGCATTGACAATTTTTGATGAACGACAAGGGGTTACAGCTGGAACCACTGAACATATGGCATTCACGAATGATGACGCCCTTCTAGCGACTCACAATGATTTATTCAAAAGCTCTACAGATAAGGGCAGAATACGATTCGAACCTCAAGGAGTAATTGAAAACGGCCTTTTCCAAATAAAAACTTTTAAATTTTCAGATGGAAATGCAGTGAGAATGGTCATTGGTAATGATGGTATATTAACAATGGATGATAATTATGAAATAACTATTGTTGCAAAAGATGTTTACGCTTGGGATTTATTTCAATCTGAATCAGATCGTGATAGAATTTATATTGGCTTAGATGGAGGAGGAGTTGGGGCCCTTTACTACTCGAAAGGAAGTTTTAAATATGAAAATTACCCAAACACTTCGGGAGATGTTCGAGCAATATGCGAGCTAGATGGCAATGTGTATTATACAGTGAAATACGAAGGAGCTCATCTCCTTGACACCACGAAAAGTCAAGCAGAAAACAAATTAAAAGGATTAATTCAATACGGAGACTCTACCAAGTACGATCAGTTTACCCTTGAAGTTTTCAATGATCAAATATTTATAGGCACCCTCAATGGACTCTACAAAGTAGAGGATAATAAACTGGTCCCAAGCGGAATTAATGATGATGTATTTGTTCAAGAAAACCTTCTGATTCATAGAATAATGAATGATGGAGACGGTAAATTATGGATTCATATGTTCTTCAACTCTGGAAGTGACAACGAAATTGGTGAATTTGGATACATAACAGAGAATGATGGGGAACTAGAATGGAATCATTCAGACTTCGCACCGCTGAAGGATGAAGTGATTTTTTGCCTAGCGAAGTCAAGAGATGGCTCATATTGGCTTGGTGGTGGCAAAAGTGTTTATGCCTACAATGAGCACACAGACTCAAAATTTGACCAGCCATTCCAAGCCTTTATTACGAAAGTTTTCCTCAATGAAGAAGAACTCTTTTTACAAAATACACATTACGCTAAAGACGAAGAATATGTGATAGATTACCAAAACAATACTTTCAAATTCGAATTTGGTTCTAATGCTTTCCTCGGTGGTATTCAAAATGAATTCTCTTACTTCTTAGAAGGAGAAGACAAGAATTGGAGTAAGTGGAAATCTAAGCCCGAAGCAGTTTATCAAAGACTTGCTGAAGGCGATTACATATTTCATGTAAAGGCAAAAAATTATTATGGTTTTGAATCAGAAGAAAGAACTTTTGCATTTACAATCTCTCCACCTTGGTACAGGTCGTGGTGGGCATACGTAATTTATGGTCTATTGGTAATCCTTCTAATTTATGTGATTATTAGAGTATCAATTAGTAGAGTAAAAGCTCAAAACGAAAAACTGGAGCAGATTGTAGAAGAAAGAACAGCTGAAATAGCTGAACAAAATTCTGAACTCGAACATCAAAAAGCAGAAATTCAACAAAAAACTAATGACATTCTTGACAGTATTAAATATGCTGAACGTATTCAACGAAGTTTCCTAGCTTCAAAAAAATTGCTAGACGCCAACTTAAATGAGCATTTCGTATTCTTTCAACCAAAGGATGTTGTAAGTGGAGATTTTTATTGGGCCGCGAACTTAAGTGATGGGAACTTTGCTATAGTAAATGCTGATAGTACAGGACACGGTGTGCCGGGAGCTATTATGAGTATTCTAAATATTTCATCTATTGAATCTGCTGTGAAAGATAAGTTGACAGAGCCTGCCGACATATTTAATGATACCCGAAATACAATCATTGAAAGACTCAAAAGAGACGGAAGTCCTGAAGGAGGTAAAGATGGAATGGACGCGAGTTTAATCACCTTCAACGCAGACAAAACCAAAATGACCTATGTTGCCGCTCAAAATCCAATTTGGGTGATTAGAGATGGTGAGCTTACCGAAATTAAAGCTGAAAAAATGCCTGTCGGTAAACACGACAAAGACAATATTCCATTCAAAGGCGGTGAATATGATATTCAAAAAGGAGATAAAATTTACACTATCACTGATGGTTTTCAAGATCAATTTGGAGGCCCTAGAGGTAAGAAGTTCATGATCAAAAAGATGCGTGAATTCGTCTTGTCTATTTCTGACTTACCAATGAATGAGCAACATCAAAAAATAGAAGAAACCTTCACCATTTGGAAGGATGATTTGGAGCAAGTTGATGATGTATGCGTAATTGGGATTAGAATATGATGAAGAAGAAAAATATCGTTGGAATTCTTGCATTGGTTTCTGGCCTATGCCTTGGCTTTATTGGCTTTTTTTTACTGGGCCAAGGAATAGATTTTAGCGCTACCCTAATACATCTAGCTATGCTCAATTTAGTTGTTTTAGTGGCATTATCAGGGGTTTATCTTATTAATAACCATTGTGAGACAAAAGATTCTAGCAAGAAAATAATTTGGGGAATCGCAGCTGCTTTTATGATTTTCGGAGCGCTGGTATCTTTCAATATTATTGACTTTAGCTCAGCATGGAACTACCTTATTGGTGTAGGATTAATATTCACCACCTTAGTTCAAATGCAAATTTTAGATTGGGAAGTGAGTAAGGGTATTCTTAAAATATTGGGTTTACTTACCCTTCTAGGGAATCTGTTCTTGATAGCTTTCTTTCTTTTCAAACTTACACCAGAATCTATGGGCCAAATATTTGATATCGCTGTTATCATTTCTGCCTTCTCATTTTTAGTTGGCTTAATATTCTACGTTCCTAAGAAGCCTAAAGCGGCTTAGGCTAACAATTCTGTATTCATAAGTTCGCCGATACCATAGGTTTTACGGGGCTTTATATCGCTAATTTCACTTTGGATTATTATATCAAAATGAAATTAAAGCAGACTACCACCCTTTCAGAACTTGCGAAATTACTTCAATGTGATTTTAAAGGTGACCCAAATCTTGCGATTTCTGGCGTTAATGAAATACATATGGTAGAAGGCGGAGATGTTGTATTTGTTGATCATCCGAAGTATTATAAAAAGGCCTTAGAGTCTGCTGCAGACGTAATCTTAATTGATCAAGACATTCCTTTTCCTGAGGGTAAAGGAATAATCATCTCCTCTGCCCCATTTGATGATTTTAATAAGATCACTAAACTTCAATCACCATTTAAGGCTTGGAGTAAAGAGATAAATGCAAAGTCTGGAATACATGAGTCAGTAATTATTGGCCCAAATGTTTCAATTGGATTCAATGTGGAAATTGGAGCTGGTTCAATCATACATGCTGGGGCTGTTATTGGTGATAATACGAGAATTGGCAAAGAAACTATTATAGGGCCAAATGCCGTAATAGGATTTGATGCTTTCTATTATAAGAAAAAACAAAACGGTTTTCATAAAATGCACAGCTGTGGTGGAACTATTTTGGCTGACAGAGTTGAAATTGGAGCCTTAACAACAATTGACAGAGGCGTGACCTCATTTACAAAAATCGGTGCAGGAACCAAAATTGACAATCAAGTTCATGTAGGACATGATACTCAAATAGGTGAAAACTGCTTATTTGCTGCGAATGTTGGCATTGCTGGATGTGTTGTGATTGAGGATAATGTCACTCTTTGGGGACAAGTTGGCGTTGTGAGCGATATCACTATCGGAGAAGGAGCAGTTGTTTACGGACAATCAGGTGTTGGTAGAAGTCTTGAAGGAGGCAAAAGCTATTTGGGATCCCCTTGTGAAGAATCGAGAAGAAAATTTAAAGAATTGGCAGCTCTCAAAAAGCTACCATTTATTTTGGAAAGTCTATGAGTTATATTTCAGAGGACGTCATAATAGAGCTTGAGAACAGGCTGAAGTCTAAGGATTTTAAGATAAACTCCTTGTTAGAAATTACCACAGCAATTAATTCTAATCGCAGTGTGTCTGATATTTTGAACATCTACAACTACATACTTTCTGAGCAATTGGGAATTAGAAAATTCATTTTGTTTAATCATCAAAAGTCTTGGCATGTTCTAGACAAGATGGGGATTAAAGGAAGGGTAAAAGACATAGATGTTGAAGAGGATTTTCTAAAGTTTTCAGAAATCACAGTAATAGAATCATCTTACAAAAAATCTTTAGATAAGTTTGATGTAATTATTCCGGTTTACCATAAAGAACAGCCCTTAGCATTCTTGGTGTTAGGAGGTATAAAAGAACAACTTTTAAGTCAAGATAAAAGATCATTCATCAATCTCAATTTCATTCAAACGTTAACGAATATTATTGTCGTTGCAATTGAGAACAAAAGATTGGCGAAAGAAAGTATCCATCAAGAGAGCGTAAAAAAGGAATTAGAAATTGCTTCTGAGATGCAAAGACTTCTATTCCCTGATGAATTACCAACTACAGCTAAGATTGATATTAGTGCTAAGTATTTATCTCACTCTGAGGTTTCAGGTGATTACTATGATTATATACAATTGAATGAAGATGAGTTCATGATTTGTATTGCAGATGTCTCCGGAAAAGGCATAGCTGCTGCAATGCTAATGGCCAACTTTCAAGCAACAGTTAGAACTTTATATACATATAAGAGATTTGATCTTGAAGAATTGGTTACTGAACTGAATTCAAAAGTATTCTCAAATGCCAAAGGAGAAAAATTCATCACCTTCTTTATAGCCGAATATAATTCCAAGACTAGAAATCTTAAATACGTTAATGCTGGACATAACTGGCCATTAATGATTCGTGGAAAATCTATTTCTGAGTTGAATAAGGGTTGTATTGGATTAGGAATGTTACCTGAATTGCCGTTTTTAGAAAGTGGCGAAGTAAAAATTGAAAGTAACACTACTCTCATACTATACACTGATGGGGTTGTTGAATTAGAGAATCAACAATTAGAACAATTTGAAACGGAGAGACTTACTAAAATTGTCCAAAATTATCACCCGCTTTCAATGGAAGATTTGAACGAAATCATTTTCTCTAAACTGGATGAGTTCAGAGGAAAATGCAAGTATGTTGATGACACGGCAATATTAAGTTGTAGAATCTTTTAATACATCTAATTAAGTTTCTTATTTTTAATGCACTAAAACACTACTATGAACAAAAATGTACCTTCTTGGGGAAAAGTTATCGGAATCCTAATGATTTGTTTAGGATCACTAGGGGTTTTCAACCAATTCTATAAAATGATGATCCGAACTTATGCCAATATTGGCAATGATTTTGGTGGTGGAAATTTCGGAGGCGGATTATTTGGAAACATGTTCAGGATTTCAGAAACACAGGGTAACATAATGATGTTATTGGGAGTACTGGGGCTTGCGGCTTGTGTGTTTTACATTATTGCAGGTGCTAAACTTCTTAAGGCCGAGCCGGCAAATTACAATTTCGCAAAATATGCCTTGTTCGGATTTATAGGGTTCAACGTGGTTTGTATCACTTGGATGGCATTCAATTCAAATTCATTCTTAATTATGGGAATGATGACTTACGTTGGTTTCGGCTTGGCTTTAGATGTTGCCATGCTTATCATCTTTATGATGAGTGACAGTTCTGGTTACGGAGTTGGAGAACCAAGGTCCGATAGCGCAATTCTTGACGGAACAGCTGATGAATTTGATTTTGAGTAAAATTAAACTCTCTTACAGCTCAAAGTCATACTCATTCAAATGATCAGCCCAGATATTCTCAGCCCAAGGTTGAAATGTTTCTGGGGCAGATTCAAATTCCTCTCCCATTTCAAATTCACCGCCTTCACCCATAACTGATGTGGTTCCTCGGATCGCGTACTTCTCTCCGTCTTCTAGCATAATCAATTTTTGAGTTGAAGGACTAACATCTGAAGTACAAGCAGTTCTGTAGACAAAAGTAATCTCACCGTAACTGTCTTGATCTAAATCACTCAATTCTAAAGCGTCTAATTCATGAGACACAATGATGTCAAATTCACAATCTTTTATGAAATCTGTAATCTGTCTTAACAATGAAAATTCACCTTTCAAATTCTCAACATAATGGTAAGCATATAAATATTGAGAATACTTGTCGTCTCCATCAGTTTCAGGATATTCCATTTCGGCTTCACCCATTGTTCTGATGAAATAATTAGTTCCATTCTCATCTTTCCAAGAATAGGCATCAACAGTTTTACCCTCCGTCTCACATGCTGAAGGAACTTCATCCAACTTTGTAAGTGTGATATCAATAATCTTTTCTTGCTCAACGACAACTTCTTGTGTTGTTGAGTCAGTGGTGCTATCGTCAGCTGCAGTTTCTAAAGCTTCACTACCGCATCCTAACAAAAATAATACCGAAAAAGGAATGATTAAGTTTTTCATAAGAAGGAATTTAAAGGTTAATTGGTACTCCTAAATTACAAGATTTAGTTAATTTAATAGGCAAATCAAACAATTGCTAGATGAGTACTCCATTTTATCAGATTAATACCAAAGAAGGCTACGACAAAGAGTATCAATCTTCAGTAGAAAACCCCGAAAAATTCTGGGAATCGATAGCTGACACCTTCGTTTGGAAGAAAAAATGGTCAAAAGTTTTAGAATCTGATTTTAGGAAGCCCGCAGTTAAATGGTTTGTTGATGGAGAACTCAATATCACAGAAAATTGTATTGATAGGCACCTCATGGAGCAAGCTGAGAAAACAGCTATAATCTGGGAACCAAATGACCCCAATGATGAAGTGAGAACTTATACTTATGCTGAACTTGCTCAAGAAGTAAATCGCTTTTCAAATGTGCTTAAAGCAAACGGAATCCAAAAGGGAGATAGAGTTTGTATCTATTTACCAATGATTCCTGAAGCAGCTTTTGCCATGTTGGCCTGCGCGAGAGTTGGCGCTATTCATTCTGTTGTTTTTGCTGGGTTTTCAGCGAAGGCTTTATCAGATAGAATTATTGATGCAGAAGCAAAGATGGTAATCACTTCAGACGGATTGATAAGAGGGAGTAAGAAGTTATTGCTAAGAAATATAGTGGCTGATGCCATTGAGAATTGCCCTTCAATAAAAACTGTTCTGACGGTTAAACATACTGGTGATGATGTCAAAACAAATCATTTAGATGTATGGTATCATGAAGCTGCAGCAATGGTTAGCACTGAGTGCAGAGCAGAAACTATGAATGCCGAAGATGAGTTATTCATTCTCTATACATCAGGATCTACCGGCAAACCTAAAGGTGTGGTGCATTCTTCTGCTGGATATATGGTGTATGCGGATTACTCATTTCGAAATGTTTTTCAATATGAAGGAGATGATGTCTTTTGGTGCACAGCTGATGTCGGCTGGATAACAGGCCATTCTTATATCGTTTATGGTCCCTTATTGGCCGGTGCAACCTGTGTTATGTTTGAAGGGATCCCAACTTACCCTGAGCCAGATAGGTTTTGGCAGGTGATTGAGAAGCATAAGGTGAATCAATTTTACACTGCCCCTACTGCGATCAGAGCACTTATGGCCTGTGGCGATCACCATGCTGATAAATATAAAATGCCTTCTTTAAAGGTCATTGGATCTGTAGGAGAACCAATTAATGAAGAAGCCTGGCATTGGTATAATGAGAAAATTGGGCGAAAGAGGGCTGCCTTAGTAGACACTTGGTGGCAAACTGAAACTGGTGGCATCATGATTTCTAATCTAGGAAACATTGGTATCCATAAACCAACTCATGCCGGTTTACCTTTACCTGGAATACAAGCAGTACTCTTAACTGCTGAGGGCAAATTAATTGAAGAAAATAATCAAGAGGGATTACTGGCCGTTAAATTTCCATGGCCGTCAATGATAAGAACAACTTGGGGGGATCACGAAAGATGCCGTCAAGTATATTTCTCAGCCTTTGAGAATCATTACTTTACGGGTGATGGTGCAAAGCGAGATGATGATGGATTGTATAGAATTATAGGAAGGGTAGATGATGTAATCAATGTTTCTGGCCACCGACTCGGCACGGCCGAAGTCGAAAATGCTATAAACGAACATCCTGAAATTATAGAATCTGCAGTTGTTGGATATCCCCATGATATCAAGGGACAAGGGATCTACGCCTTTGTGATTTGTTCAGAAGCGGCATCTAAAGATGATGTTATGAGAAAAGAAATGGAGGCAATCGTTTCAGATGTTATAGGAAGAATTGCAAAGCCTGATAAAATTCAGTTCGTAACAGGATTACCTAAAACAAGGTCTGGTAAAATCATGAGAAGAATATTAAGAAAGATCGCAGACGGAACTTCAGATTCATTGGGAGATGTTTCTACATTGTTAGATCCTTCAGTGGTTCAATCAATTATTGAGGGGAAGGTTTAGGTCATTGAATAATAACATTTATTGCCTGAGAAATAAAGGTATTCTTCGCCATTACCCTCAAAACATAAGTTCCAGGTATAGTTCCTTCTGGGATATCAATTCGACATGAAAGTTCTTCGCAATATTGCTCGTGTATTATTAATCCATCCATTGATATCAGGGAAACCATGTAATCTCCAGCTTCAGCGAGATCAATGTTGATTACATCTACAGCGGGATTGGGATATATTTTAGACATAATTTCGGTTTTTAGAAATGAAAAGTCCACAAAATCTTGAGCCTTATAAGGAGAAATTAAAACAGGAAACAAATTTGCATCTATTCCTTTCTTATTACACAATTCAATAATTTCACTTCTCGAATATTCGGTTAACGAATCCTCTAATGAAGGAGCATCTCCAACTACTAAAATTACTTTCTTAGAATCCTTTCTCCAGTCCAATTCATTAATAACGTTAGCAATGCCATCATAAACAGACTCAGGGTAATCTCCACCATCTGAAACTTCAATCGCACTCACATAATCATTTGCTAAGTCTATATCATTTGTTAGCTCGGAAGTTGACCACCAGTCTGCACCATCCACATTCTTATCTCCATAAACAGCCACTGCAACTCTTACACCGTTGACATATTTCAATTGATCTAAAATCAAGTCCATATTATACTTTACGCTATCAATATCATTCGCCATGCTCCCTGTTTTGTCTATTAACAATACAACATCTGATCCTGAGCTCGCATGTTCGTTTAGGATATCAATTATAACATCATGAATTGATTGTTCTGCCGATTTGTAATAAAACTCTCCATTCGTTTCATTTCCCAATTCAAAAAAGCAATCTAAGGCCAATTTATTGAACATTAGCGTATCTAAAGAAGGCGGAAAAGAATCAATTTGTACTTGCAGGCCTATCGGATTATCATTTTGGGAAACAGAGGTATCAGTATTTTCTTCAGTACACGAAGAAATCGTTATAGCCGAAAAACACAGCAAGAAAATTATAAGCACTTTTAATTTATCTTTCATATTGTCCTCTTTAATATAAGATGTAAGCTAAGTTGAAAGGTAACCATTGATTGCGAGTAAAAATCCACTAGATTACTCTATCTATTTGGATCCCATTTACACATAGCACATCCACCACCCTGCCCTTGTTCTTCTTCCTCCCCCTCTACTTCTTGTTCACGCTCACATGAGGCAATTCCCAGAGTGAAAAATAATGCGAATATTAAAGCTAGCCTTCTTAACATATTTCAACTAATAATTTTAGTTCATTCTTAAATATAACGAATTCACCCCCTCCATCATTAATGAAAACAAAGGTTTCAAATGAAATTACTTATCTTTCATTCAAATTATTTAAGTGCAAAAGCTTTTCATTTTATCTATTCTTATCATCCAATCATTCCTTGGCTTTGCCCAGGGATTTGAAAAGCTCAATCCAAAAGAATCTGGAATTGACTTCACGAATGCCTTGAACGAAGACGACACTATCAATGGCCTCAGCTATTTGTATTTGTATAACGGCGGCGGAGTTGCAATAGGTGATATCAATAATGATGGATTAGAAGATATCTACTTCACCGGCAATCAAACGGATGACAAATTGTACTTGAATCAAGGAGACTTGAAGTTTAAAGATGTTACAAAAAAGTACTTCAAAAAACAGTGCTTTGATTTCCACACGGGAGCCACCATGGTAGATATCAATAATGATGGATGGTTAGATATTTATGTCTCTTGTGCTGGATATGCTTATGATGGAGATGATCGGAGAAATAAACTATTCATCAATCAAGAAGGAAAAGGTTTCATAAACGAAGCCAAAGAATATGGTTTAGATGATTCTTTAAATACCACACAAGCAGCATTTTTTGATGCTGATAATGACGGTGACTTAGATGTTTATCTACTCAACCATGTTTACCTGAGAAAGAATACCCAGTACCGTTTTCAATTCAATAAAATGAAGAAGGTTATGGGAGATGACCGACTTATGATTAATGATAATGGTCATTTCACCGATAAATCTAAAGAACTAGGAATCGAGTCGTCATCTTACGGTCAGGGCGTCATAGTTTCAGACTTTAATCAAGATGGATGGCAAGACATTTATGTAGCCAATGATTTTGAAGAAGGAGATAAGTTCTTTATCAATAATGGAGGTAAAAGTTTTGAAGAAAAGATTCAAACGAATACTATGCACACTCCACTGTTCTCTATGGGAGCAGATGCCGCGGATATTAATAATGATGGATTGATTGACTTTATTTCGGTAGATATGGCAAGTGAAGACCATGTGAAGTCAAAAAAGAACATGGGTGGAATGAGTTCAGATAATTTTTGGAAATTAGTAGAAAGTGGACAGCACTACCAATACATGTTCAATGCCCTCCAATTAAATACAGGAAGTGGCTTTATAGATATCGCTCAAATGGCTGGCGTTTCTAAAACTGATTGGTCTTGGTCTTCGCTGTTCGCTGATTTTGACAATGATGGATTCCAAGACCTTTACGTTTCAAATGGTTATTTCAGAGAGTTAAGGGACAATGATTTCGTTCTGAAGTATGACAGAAAGATTCAAATTTCAAAGGAGTTCATGTCATTCGAAGAATTGAGTAAGCTCATTCCATCTTCTAAAACTCCCAACTACATATTCAGAAATAATGGAGATTTAACTTTTGATAAAAAGAGTTCTGAGTGGGGATTGAATGAAGCGATCACTGTAAATGGAGCTTCCTATGCTGATTTGGATAATGACGGAGACTTAGATATAATCTGCAATGCAAGTAATGAAGTTTCTTTTATTCTAGAAAATAAGAGTAGTAAAGACAATCATTTCTTGAAAGTAAATGTGACAGGAACAGAAAACAACATAGCTGGACTGGGTACTAGAATAGAGCTTTACTACGGCTCTAATCAACAAGTAAGAGAAGTTCAACCGAGCCGTGGATATCAATCAGGAGTGAGTAACACCCTTCATTTCGGATTAGGAGAAACAGAGAAAGTCGATTCTGTAATTGTTCGATTCAATGGAGTTGTGGTGGATGCTAAAATGGATGTGTCGGCCAATCAAACTCTTAAAGTTGAAATCAAGGCATCAAATATTTGGAAGGCCAAAAACTATAGCAACACTTTTCAAATATTAGAAAAAGTGGAATTAGATCACATACCTCTAAAACATACTGATATCAGTTATGATGACTTTGAAAAAGAAGTACTTCTGCCACATAAAATGTCACAGCTAGGTCCTTTCTTGAATGTGGATGATTTGAATGGAGATGGATTAGATGACATCTACTTTCCCGCTGCAAGAGGGTCGAAAGGTACCTTATTGGTTCAAGACGCTGAAGGCAATTTAATCCCCAAACATCTAGAATTCTTTAAGAGCAACTTCCTATCAGAAGAAATGGGAACTGTGTTTTTTGATGCAGACAATGATGGAGACAAAGATGTCTATGTCGTAACAGGAAGCAATGAAATGGGTGCCAATGATGCCTCCTATCAAGATCAACTCTACTTAAACAACGGAAAAGAAACCTTCAGTTATGGAAATGAAAACCTCCCAAAGAATACAATGAGTGGGCAAAAAGTAATTGCTAAAGACCTCAACAGTGACGGTTGGATGGATTTAGTGGTGTTCGGAAGACAAACACCAGGAAACTATCCTGCTCCGGCAAACTCAATCATCTTGCTAAACGAAGGCGGAAAATTTGTAGATAAAACGTATTCAATTGCTCCTGAGTTTGATAGTTTAGGAATGGTGACTGATGCCATCTTTGTAAATATAGATGAAGATTCAGATGAAGAATTGATAATTGTTGGTGAATGGATGCCAGTGACCATCTTTGATTTTATTGACGGAAGATATGTCAAGGTAACTGAACAAAAGGGATTGGCTAATACAGTAGGATGGTGGAACACCATTGAACTTTATGAAGATGAGGATGGCGTTCAAAAATTCCTCTTAGGAAACATAGGCCTCAACAATAAATACCATCCTACGAAAGAAGGCCCTTTACACCTTTATATGGCTGATTTTGATGACAACGGCAGCAATGACATTGTTCTAGCAAAGGCGCAGAATAATATTTTATATCCTATAAGAGGTAGACAGTGTACCGCAGAGCAAATGCCATTTATAGCTCAAAAATTCTTGTCTTATGATCTATTTGCTGTCGCGGATGTCAATGCCATCTATTCGTCCGAAAAACTTGAACAAGCCTTGCATCTTGAAGCACATACATTCGCAAATTCCCTTCTAACTATTGAGAATGGAGAGATCAGACTGACAGCCTTACCCAATGAATTTCAAACCGGTACAATCAATCAATTTGTTGTAGATGACTTTGATAAGGATGGCAAAAATGATTTTTTCTCTTTTGGAAACAAATTTGAAGCAGAAGTCGAAACTGAAAGATATGATGGAAATCCATCCCTCTACTGCAGTGGAAAGGACAATTTCATGAATCCTAAAATGTTGGGGATCATAGAAAACGTTAAGTCAGCTGCGCGGATAAATATTAAAGAGGAAACCTATATCATTCTCGGAATCAACAATGGCTTTGCCCAAACGTATAAGGTAAATCTTTAAGGCTTCACTATTGTCCTAAACGTTAGATTGATTCTTGGCGTCAGCACTTTTTTAGTTGGAGGTAATCTATGCATCCAATGCTCCTGCGTGTTTCCCTTCATAACAAGTAGACTTCCTTTCTCCAATAAAATATCTATTCTTTGTCTGGATGACTTATGTTTGAATGCGAACTTTCGCTCTGCTCCTAAACTAAGAGAACCGATAGCTCCGAGTTCCTTTAAATCTCTCTCGCCGTCACTGTGGTAAGCCATCCCTTCTTCTCCGGAATGATATAAGTTCAAAAGGCAAGAATTATAGGTCTGACCTGACTCTTTCTCGACAATCTCCTTAAGCTCTTTCAACTCCTTTGTCCATGGCAGGGCAGACTTCGTAGTATTAGAATAAGTGTAATTGAAAGATTCTTGACCATACCAAGCGACTTTACGTTTCGTGATAATTGTCTTTCCAAAAATATTCGCCTGATCATGCTGCCAGTCAATGTCCTTTAATAAACATTGATAAAAGCGTTCAGCATCCTGCAAACTCATTACCGGACCGTGATAATTAGCCTCCCCATCAAAGGGTAAAATATTTTTAGATGTATTGAAAAGATCCACTTACTTAAAGTTATTGAACAAAGTCAATGTTTAGACGTTCGAGATCAAGAAACTTTATTTAATTTTAAGAAAAAAAGCATGTACGTACAAAGGCGATTTCCATTTAAGAGTGTAATTAACTGGACAAAAAGAGAACTAATTTTCTTTACCATTTTTTGCTCTTTGATTACGACTGCTTATGTAGTTTTCGACATTCAATGGCTTCAGGTTCCACTGGCAATTGTGGCAATGATAGGCACAGCTGTTGCTTTCATGGTGGGTTTTCAAAACAATGCTGCCTATGATCGTATTTGGGAAGCTCGAAAAATTTGGGGTGGAATAGTTAACGTTTCTAGAACTTTTACAATTACAGTAAGAGATAGTTTTCACATGCATAACCCCGACAATAGCAAGGAAGAAAAAGAAGAACTAAAGGTAATTACAAATAGACACATTGCTTGGCTCACCGCCTTACGATATGCTATGAGAACGAAGAAGAGTTGGGAAACTACCTATGCGTGGAGCAATTCAGAAGATAAAAAATTCTGGTATAAGATACCTGAACTAGAAAGCCCCCTCGAAGATGAGTTAAAAGGTCATCTCTCTGAAGAAGAATTTGAATTCGTGATGAAGCAAGGCAATAAGCCAAACGCAATTATTAGTCTTCAATCAAAGCATTTAAGAAAGCTAGCAGATGGGAATAAATTATGGGATTTCTCTTTACTGAACTTGCAGCAGTTATTACAAGAAATGACAGCCTTGCAAGGAAAATCAGAACGAATTAAAAACTTCCCTTACCCTAAACAATACGGAAGTATCGGTTATCATTTCGTGCATATTTTCATGTGGTTGTTACCATTCGCTGTGGTTCCTGCTTTTGCAAAAGTTGGAATGGACATGACCCAAACCTTCCCTAACATTGCGGAGCATTTTGTTTGGTTCAATATTCCATTCACCGTAATTGTGATTTGGGTGTTTAATACTATGCTTAGAATAGGTTTAGCAGGTGAAAATCCTTTTGAAGGATCACCTAATGACGTTCCTATCTCAAATATCTCTAGAGGAATAACCAGAGATGTATTAGAGATTATTGGGGAGCATCCGGATAATATTCCTGAGCAGTTTGAAAATCTGAATGATATTCAGATGTAAGGGATAGACCTCCGTTTAATCTGTCATTTGCTCGAAATAAACCTTCTCGCTTCCGAAAGATCGCCATGATGGATAGCCGTTATAGATTTCTAATTTATTATTGGCGGCCTTATCAATGTGCCAATAGCTAAATCTCTCCATAGAGTCAGGCATATCAAAATAGATATGTTCACCCGAAAAACTGGCCCAAAAATCGTACGTAAATTTCAAATTGTGCTGGCTAATGGTCATCTGATTACCGAAAATATGAAGCTCTGCCAAGGAATCATTCCGATCAAATTCGAAAAGACTATCGGTTGCAGCTGGAGCGAGATACGGGAAGAATAAATTGAAGTATTTGAGTGTAGAAGTTTGTTTCCACTTACCTTCCATTTCGATTCGATCCCTCCCCAATTCAGTTGGTTCAATTGATCCTTTAAGGACTTTTAAATCATATAACTGAATTTTAAGCTGCTCATCAACATTAGAAGTAATTAGTAAGGGTGCCTCTTCATACATTCCTTCTGTCTTTTTGTTGAGTCAATAAGATTTTGCAATTAAAAATCCGGTAAGAGTACAAAAGATAATAACCAAAGTATCACTAGATATGATGGGCCAAATTCTCTCTTGAATAAATTCTGTTTGCGGCAATTGGTCAGACAATCCCAAAGAGCGAGGAGAACCATGATTATATAGATTCCTCTCAGTGCATCAAAGCCTTTGATATGTTTCATTGGATCTTATTCATCTACCCTTAAATGATATCTTACTTCTGAAGATGAAAAACTGGTCTTAATTCTGTCTGGCGGATCATCATTTAAGAAATAATCAATTAACCCTCTGCTTAAAAATACCTTACTGAAAGAATGAGCTGGTATGGGAGCTGGCTCGCTGTCATACCCCATATCTAAGGAATGAGAAGAGTAACGAACCTTTTCAATCACTAAATCTTCATTACAATAATTAAGCAGGCCAACTTCGTTAAAAGGAACACTTATGACAAAGGACTCTCCTCCAGTTTCAACGGTTTTTGATCCTATAATTCGATTTAAAGAGGTGTTTTCATTGACATTAACAATGTAAAGTTTACCCGCATAGGTATTGAGAGCGGAATAGATTATGACAGGGATGAGAATCAAAATTATTTGTCTTGTCTTTTGACCGTATGATGCAAGTATCTTTTTAAATGCTAAGTATAAACCAACAGTAATCAAGATTGCTATGAGTATTGCAAAAGGCATGAAATATGAATGGTGAATTATCAATTTTGAGCTTTTTAAATTAGGGTTTACTCTTGTTCTCCAGTTGATTCAGATAATTCTTTTCGTTTTTTATTCGAAAAAAGCACTGCCTTATCAATGTAAATCAAGATGAGTTCAGTTAATGGTAAAGCGATAACAGTTCCCACAAATCCACCAAAGACATAAATCCAAAGTGCGAATGCTAGCACCATGATTGCCGGATTCATCCCGTTTATACTTTTCATTATTCTATTGAAATAAAGTGTTTCTTCTAGGATTGATATGAGTACAAAGACGGCTAATAAAACTCCAAAGTAAAGGGCGAAACTAGAATCATTTTCAATTGATAAGACCCAACAACCTATGGCCACTATTGGCAGACTTAAATAATGAAAATGTGAGGCATATGAAAGAATCGCCGTTACTATTCCTACTATGATCGCTCCGGGCAAGTTCAAGATTGAGAAGGCAGTGATTAGGATGACCATATTGATAAAAACAATCAATGCCCTTTGCCTAAAGAAGTTCATAAATACCTTTTGAAAGTCTTTCCAAATCCCCTCTAATCTACTATTAGTAGGCTTTCTGTTTGCAAAATATTTGGCATACTTTTCTTCAAAATAACTGTAAGTATATAGAATGAATAGCGTATAAATGAGCGTGTAAACAATCATGTAAGTTGTGCTCCATGGTTTTCGAATGGGCTCTTTGACTTGTTTATCTGAGTCTCCTAATAATGAATAGACACTACCTAGAGCTGAAAGTACATCTTCTTGCTTTTCTTCATCTGTTAGGGTATCAGAAGCAGCCAATTGTTCTTGTACGGCTTCATTTTCATAGACATCATCAACAAAGCTTCCTAGACTCTTCTTGATGTCATTTATCTCTTCCTTATTCTCTTCTCCAAACACCTCAACGGCACTAACTAAGCGCTTAGTATCCTTTATGACATGTGCTCCAAAAAAGTATATACCGCCAATGAGTATGGCTGTTACGACCAAAAAGAAACTTGTTAGTGCAACAATTCTGTTCTTAATCTTCTTCTGAATTCTCAGGATTACTGGATTTATAAGATACGCCAAGAAAATCGCAAAGATGAAGGGTAGAACAATCTCGCCCACTAAAAGTAAAATCATCAAAAGAGCTAAGAGGGATGCACCTCCTATAAAATAGGCCTTATTCTTATCAGATAGTTTCATGTACTACTGTAAAGAAAGCAAGATTTTTTGAAAGAAGCTAAGAAGTTTCAAAATGCAAATTAAATGACTGAATTTCTAATTTTAAAAAAATTAGATTACTCACAGATGCATGCGGATAGTTAAAAGTAATTACTTTTACTCTCGTGAAATTCGCCCAAAATATTTCTCTATTGGTATTGCTTTGCCTCATCCAAAGTTCTTGCGCAAAGAAATATGGGTGCACGGATGAAAATGCACTTAACTTCAGCGAAAAAGCTGAGTTGGAAGACCACAGCTGTACTTATGACAAGAAATTGTATCTCCACTGGGGACCTATAAGTGATATTTTGTGGAATGCCTATAATTATGAGTATTTAGAAGTGCTTATCAATAATCATCCAGAAGACACTATTTCAAATACCGATTTTTCTGAACATCATATATTTGTCAACACAATTCTCTATGATTTACCTCAAATAACCAGAATTCAAGTTTTGACTAATAGCGACCTGCAAATTTTTGACGGCGTTTATTTCATCAATAGCTCAATAGGCGTATCTTCTTTAAAAATAGGTGATTAATTCAGACCGCACATATCAATTGACTTCAAAGATGTCTTGGTCATGTCATTTGCTGAGTACCATTATCCTTATATTTCTTTCTAGCTCATCTTTCGGACAAGATTTGGAAAATTTTACAACACTTGAATCAAAAGGTCCTTTACCTAGCGATTTTGTTGAACTATCCCTAGATAAGTATCAAGACGCAATTCATGAAAATCATGATGAAGAATTAGACAAAGAGTTCTTTTTAGACAGCCGATTTTTCGTGGACAAATTATTATTGGGTGGAAATGTACTTTTTAATGAAGAATGTAGCGAATACGTAAAGGACGTAGCTAAATACGTACTGAAAGATCAGCCGGAACTTTTTAATAAACTTCGTTTTTATGTCCTGAAAAGTAACATTGCCAATGCTTTCTCAACAGATCAAGGAATCATTTTCGTCACTACGGCTTTGTTGGCTCGCGTAGAAAATGAAGCCCAGCTTGCTTTTATTCTAGCTCATGAGATAAGTCATTTTACTGAAAATCATGTACGGAAATCTTACAAGAAAGAGCAGCAAATAGAGAGTGGTACAGAGAAATATGAAAAGGACAGTTATAATGAGAAAATTGCGAGCTTAAGTGCATATAGTCGAGATCATGAGCTTAGAGCAGATAAAAAAGGAATGGAGATGATGTTAAATACCGAATATTCAACAGACGCCTTATTTGGAGCATTTGAAATGCTTTTGTACTCCTATTTGCCATTTGAAGATAAAAATGTATCAAAGACTTTTTTAGATTCTAAACATCTTGAAATTCCAAAAGACAGATTTGAATGTGAGATTAAAGAAATTATACAATATGAAGACGTTGACGATAAAAACAGTACCCACCCGAACATTCAAAGCAGAATGGACGGCGTTTATACACACCTGAATGACCGCACGAGTTTGGGGAATTTAAAATTCAAAATATCCCAAGAAAAATTTGAACGTGTTCAACTTTTGGCAAGGTTTGATGAAATAAACATATTGCTTACAGAAAGAGAGTATGGAAGAGCATTGTATAGCGTCTATATTTTGCAAGAAACTTTTCCTAAGAACAAATTCTTGGAATTATCAAAAATCAAAGCTCTTTATGGCCTGGTTAAATACAAAAATCATGATCGATATGATGAGGTAATTGTTCCTTACGAGGATAGTGAAGGCGAAATTTCAAAGCTTCATTATTTCATTGAGAATATCTCTAAAGTTGAGCTTAATGTAATTTGTTACAGGCATGCATATGACGCAAAAGAAAAATACTTTACTGACATTTTCAGGTTGTACGAAAAAGATATTTTGAAAGAATTAGCAGTGAATTCTGACCTCCCCATTAACGAACTCCAACCTCTTTCATATAAAGATTTTCTCATAACCCAAAAAAACGGACCAACTTTTGACATAAAGGATTCAATTGTAAAAATTGACAATTCTGATCTCTCAAAATTCAGCAAAATTAAATTAAAGAAAAAACTCAGAGCAATGAAAATTGACACGAGTCAAACGTATACTTTAGATGAAGATTACTACTTATTCTGTTTATCCGATATTGTACAAAATGATGGACTAAAAGAAAAATTAAAAACGAATAAATCAGATTCAAATCGCAATAACAACGGCACTTCACGAACCACAAGCTCCTCTAACGTTCTTGGCTTGAGAAAAATAGTAATCGTGGACCCCATTTTTGAAATCTTTGACAAAAATCAACAAAGACAACATATAGAATCTGAAAAAATGAAAATGGAAACCAGTGATGCGTACCTAAAAAAATACCCTAAACTTAAAATTGATCGCACAATATTAGATTCTAAAAACCTCAATGACAGTAATATTGAAACTTATAATCACATTGGCATCCTTTTTCATTGGGTAATGGAAATAATTGAGCATAAAGATATTGATATGATATCATCTACCCATGACCGAATGAATGAGTTGACAGAATTTTATGAAACCTCTCACTTCGTTTTTACCGGAATATTCGTATACAAAAATAAGCATAAACTTTTCACACGTTACTTCACTGAAATCACGGCCTTTTCTGTAAATGCAGAAAAGGATTATTTGGAGAATGGACAATCTGAGATTGTTTTATCAAGAATTAAAGGCATACAATTAGAATCATACATTTTTGATATCCTCTATAATCTGAATCATTGAAAAATAACCTAACAAAATATAGCATCTTGTTTTGCCTTACGGTATGGAGCGGACATTTATGTGCTCAATCGAATTATTTTGGTTCAAGATATGCTGTTCAGTTTTCCATTGACGCTATACCATCATTTAGAAAGAAAGTTATCTATTCTGAAGTTAATAACCAGACCTCAAAAAAATTGAGAATTGCCAATACCAATTATTGTTTGAGTGTTACTAACTACAATGGAAAACAGGTCGAATCGCTTTACGGTATTGAATATTCGAAAATACGGATGTATACTCAAGGAGTTCAGATTAATTCTATCAATTCTCTTGGAACATCATCTGGAGGCTTTAATTATCAAGTAGAAGATGATTTTGACGTCTTAAATGACCCCGTGATTAATTACTTCGGGTTTAGATATGAGAACAAAATCTATACAGGAGGAAATAATGCACCATTTGGATTCTATTTCGGCTACAGAGTGAAAGCAGGAATGGGGAAATTCACTCCTTCAAACTCAATGGTTATTGGCCACACTGGAGCGCTTTTGGATAGCTCATCTTTAGTGCAAACTTATGATGCTCCGATTGTTGACGATTATTTTAATGAAGATCTTTATGAGGATTCACGTATGATAATGGGCTTTATACATGCAATATTAGGAAGAAGTTTTCCTCTTACCCATAAAATCACATTGAATGTAACAGCCTCTTTTCCCATATTATACGCTCAATATTATGATTTCAATTCTAATGTTGGCATATTTCCTTATTTTGATTTCAAAACGGAAAATCCTGAACCAATTGTTAGTCTAACCGATAATGCTTGGTATTCAGTGGTGAATAGATCAGTGAACAAATATAATGGACCAGCTCTTGAATTTGCAATACGATTTCATTTATAAATCTGCTGTACCACTATCGACAGTGGCTAATCTTTAATCCGAAAAGAAGCCGCCATCTTAAAAAAGGCATCTTTATGCTGACTAAATTCAGAGCGGTGAGCTGAGAATCGCAGTCTATAAGTTTTATCTCCCTTCACTGCAAAAAACATTAATATGACTCTTGATTGCTCTCCTAACCTCATACCAGCATGAGATACATTAACTTCATACCAATAAAATTTCAATCCGTCAATTAGAAGTTCTCCTCTATCTTTTACTTTCGGGTCTCTCTCATATCCTCCCACCTGACTGTTAATAATCTTAACTGAATCAACTTCATATACTTTTGGGTATACTGAAAGTTCAACATTTTTATACTTATCACTTCTGCCTGTACGTGATGGGTTTATCATGGTCCTTGCCGGAATTTGAGTTGCAGTCCAGCCCTCAGGCACCGAAATGGTATAAGTAGAATCGAAGCCAAATATGGTATCGACCAAGATTAGGTTACAATCATTCTTCCAGGCTTTTGATTTGACAGTTTGATAGCTTATTCGAGGATAAGGACTGCCATCACTTATTATATGTGTTTTTTCGTACTTAATCTTCTTCCCTTCGCAGTTATAATATTTTGAAATTATTAATGAACCTCTACTTATAGTATGAGATTTCTTAGAGCCATCTGGATAAAAGGAACGACTCAAATCTTTAAACTTTCTATTGTAGGACTCCGCCATCAGCACGTTAGTAGACGAATAGAATTTCTGATGGACATTTTCACCGGACTTGTTCATGAAACAAAGCATGTAGTTTCCTGATTCCGGATCTACACGACAGGTATCTATGGCCGTAGCCATTGAGTTGATGGAAAACAAGGAAATCAATAATGCTAAAAGGCTTTTTGAAATCACCATACCACGAGTGAAGCAATCAAAGTAACAAACATGGAAACCAAAGTGCCCAAAATAAATAGTGGCAGGCGCCAAGGAACCATTTCTATTTTTCCCTTCAGATAATGTTTATTCATTGCCTCAAGCAAAAAGCCAATACTATACATTACGTTCATCAATCCACCATAGATTGCAAGACCGATTATTTCTTCAGGATGAATTGCAAATCTTGAAAAGAGCAATCCAAGAATACCTATGCCTCCCACAAGTAAATTGAAAAGGAGACGCTTCTTCTCCCACCACTTAATAGCAATAGAGAGAACAATTTCCTGTTCTTTTTCGTGATCATCTAAAATATCAGTATCCATAAATATCTGGTTTTGTATGACTGTCGGGTAAATCAATTAAATATCGCTGATGATTTGTTTGCTCAAAGTAACCTTGGTCATTCATGATAAACTCATTAATAACAACTGAAATGGAATCTAAAGTTCTCATTGGTGGGGCATAAAAGAAGTGCTTTGTTGTGTCTGCAAAGCTGAAAGTTAAATCCTTGCTAATTTTCGTAGCTCCCCATGATTCTGAAAAAGGATCCTCACCGCAGTAAGAGGGATTTAAAGACAATGAGTCGATTCTCCCTCCCGCACTATCATAACTATATATAAAAGGACAGTGATAATCACAAGAGAAATCGTACAAAATGAGATCAAATTCAGAATTGGTTTGAAGCTTGCAATTTGTGTTTGCTTGAAACGGAATAAACTCTTCAAAACCTTCATATCTCTCATCACCACCAAAGCACCAACTAGAGCAAGATATCTGATAAGGCAATTCAATCGTTGGGAGTTCAGATAAAAACTCTTCGAACTTTGGATTCACTATTTCTTTGGGATCGCTGTCAACCAATCCTTGACAAGAAACTAAAAACAAAAGTAATATGGCCGTGTAGATTCTCATGGATGGATTGGAATAAAGATAATAAACTCAACTTTAAAGAAAAACTTAACACCCCATTGGCTCTTGAAACACCAAATACTTTGTCACTTTGGAATCTTTAC
>JBLFXO010000013.1:0-23918 GCA_047609865.1 Arenicella sp. | reverse complement strand
AGTTCTTTGTTCAGATGCTTCTGCATTAAACTTAATAACTGTGGATGGCGGCGGTATTTGGACAGGTACTGGAATCACTGATCCAAACTTAGGAACTTTTGATCCAGCAACAGCTGGATCTGGCACCCACACAATCGATTATGTGATTGCTGGAAGTTGTGGAGACAGCGATCAAATTGATGTAATTGTTCAAGATCGCCCTGACGCGAGCGTTGACCCTGCTGGCCCATTCTGTAGATATGAATTACCATACCAAATGACGGCAACTACACCTGGAGGTCAATGGACAGCGAATTGTGGAACATGTATCTCAATAACTGGAGAATTTGATCCCGTTGCAGCAGGAGCGGGGACTTGGCTGATTTACTATTCAGTTGGTGGTGTTTGTTCTGAGGCCTCTAACACTGCTATCGCTGTGAGTGAATGTTTAGGACTTGAGGATGAAGTAGAGAACTTTATCTCCATCTTCCCTAATCCTTCTGAAGGAATGATCAATATTAATTTTGAGAATCAGTTTCAAGGATCTTTGCAAATCCATGATATGAGCGGAAGAATCTTATTGAATTCAATAATTGATAGCGACAAAGTGAAAATTGACGTTAAAAATCATCTTTCAATGGGATCTTATATCTTGACTGTGCTTGACACCGACTTAAAAGCCGTTAGAACCGAAAAACTGATAATCCGATAAAGTTAAAACATGAAAACGCCATGATTGGTAGGCCGTTTGGGTGATTTGGTCGATTAGATTACATAATCACATGATAAGTTCCAACCTTCGTGTTGTACTAGGCGTTTAGACAGTACAAAGCATCACTACTCCGTTTGAAAAAGATTACCCACATATTATTTTCCAGCGCACTAATCTTAGGGCTGAACTCTTGTACTCCGGAAATTGTAAATCCTGATCAAGACAAAATTCATATTTCTCTTGACTTGAAATACAACCGCTCTCTGGATAAAACATCCGCAGTTGCAGCCTTCAGACAAGATGATCTCAATAGCAATAAAATCGGATTGAACAATGATGCTTCAATCAGTTTCAAGGATGAAACCTTAATCTTTGGTATTTCTGACAAGTGTTACAGCAAAGAATTTATTGGAAATGTATCTGGTGATTTCAAATATATTGACCTAGATTCAGACGAAGTTTCAAATTCGGTGCAAATGGTTGATAGCTTAACCTTTTTTCTGCTGACTGATTCTCAAAGCGTGAGTAACGAAATGATCTTAGAGATCTTCATGAGTCAATTAGAAGCTGATGAACAACTTCAGATTGAATTTGTCAATGCAGGAGCGGATCATTCAAGCACTTTGTATTCTGACACTTATATTGGAACTGTAATGCAAATTACATCAGCTCAAATTTCGGATATTCCAGCAGGACAAGTAATTGTGATTGTGAAACGTGTCAAATATTTGGATTCTTTAGATCACAGCAAACTGGCAGGCGGACAATTGACTGTCACCTATGAAGTTCAGGACACCATGATCTTTTTCTAAGACTCCGGTTCGTCTAAAAGATCTGAATTCAGATCAAGGGATTCAATACTTTTTACAGAAGATCCAGCAATTCCTTTAACCGACCCATAAAGGTCAATTGTATTTAGAATTACCTTTTCAATTTGCTTCTCTCTGTCTTTCCAGATACGCTGCATAGCTCGTTTTTCTCTATCAAGTTCAGTTTTCAAACTAGTGAACCCTTCCACTATAGCTTCTACTTGATGTTTAAATTCATTCCCGGTTAGATAAGAATAGAGCATCTGCATTTTATCGCCTTTGTTTTCATTGGCACCTTTTGTTGAATGAACTTTTAAAAGGCCTTCTCTGATTACAGCAGCTAAACTTTTAAACTCTGCGAATGAACAAACCCAAACTCCATTGACTAAAGAGAATGTTTTTTGATCCTTCGGCAAAGTTTGGGTAATTAAAACTGCTACGTCCGCTCCTGCCGCAAGCATATCTCCTTTTAGTTTCTCTATCCAATCTCCCCCAAATGCATTGGTTCTTTTTGACTCATAGATTATTTTACCGCAATCTTCTTGACTCTTATTTATAACTGTTTGAATGCAGTCAGCTCCCCTTATTCCTTTGGAGACTTCTTCAATGCTATCAAAAGGGAACGCAGCTCTCAATTCATCTTCTATTGCCAACTCTTGTACTTCGCCTTGCAATTGCATACTTCCTTGCTCTTGCTTGCGTTTCATATCTTCTGTTAGCTTCTTTTGATCATCAAGTTGCTTTTGCATTTGCAATAATTTCAACTTATGCTCTTCTTCAGCAGCCAATTTGATCTTTTCCTTTTCCTGTATTAAAATTTCGTTGATTTTTTTTTGAGCGTCCGCTTCGGCCTTATCAAATATTTCAGACTTCTCTCTTTTCAACTGCTCAATCTCAGCTTTAGACTTATTGAGCTCTTTTAGCTGTTCAGATTTTACATTGAGTTCTTTCTGAAGAGCTTTGAATTGTTCTTCGTTCTCTTCTGCCAATTGCTTGCTAAGTTTCCTAGTTAACAACTGTTTCTCTTCTTTTATTTTTAGCTCTAACCTCTCTTGAAAAAGAGCATTTTCTTTGCGCTTCTTTTCTTCAAACTCCAATTTAAGTTTTTCAACCTCCTCAATACGAGCAGAAACCTTCTTCTCGTTATCCGCATTTTGCTGCGCATATTTTTTCTTGATTTCATTTTCTAGTTGATTGGATAATGCATCCGTGACATCAACAACAGTTCCGCAATTGGGACAATTAACATTTGAATCGCTCATACCTAAAGTTAATGGCAAATATAATGGAGGAAAGCGTAAGCTATTTACGTCTTTTAGTGACAAAAATCTTATTGCCTTCCATTGTGATCTTCCAAGTTTCGTCAAAAATTCTTGGCAGATAACGTAAATAAAGCTTTGTTCTTTGAGAAAGTTCAGTGTCTTCTCCTTCTTTAAACACACCTGTGAATTCAAATACCTGAGTATTTGGGTGCCTTTCACCGTAAATGGAAATGATAGTAATAATGGTTCTCATAACCTTGAACACATCCCCTTTATTAGTGAGAGCGTACTCTTCACCTTCGTATTCTTCATTCAGAACACCAAAAGCAATCACCGCATGAAGAATATTTTCCTTCTTGCGCGCAAACCGAACTTCATATTCCACTTCATATTCTGTAACGAAGTGGTAGACTTGTCCGGTAGGGATATTGGGCTTTATTATATCGTAAGTCTCCATTACTTAGTTGCCAAATATAATGTAATCTTGGTTAATATTTTCCTCTCTTGCCGTAGGAATTTGTTTTCCTTTCGAAAGTTCGGCAACTCGGCGATAAACATACGCTCTAATTTCCGTGACACTAATTAAGGCATCACCGTTTCCTACGTCCTTTGGATTCGCCAATCCTGACAGTAAAGCATAAGTAAAAAGTCCATTCTTCCATTTGTCAGATTCAAGTGCATATTCAGCACCTCCGGCACTTGATATTACTGTGGCACCCGAACCTTTTCTTGTGTCAGAAAAAACATCTTGCATCATATTAACAGAATTATCAAATCCAAATCCTTCCTTTTTTCTCACTCCAGCACCAGCAGATCTAAATTGAATATCGCCCTCAATAAAATCAGCCTCAGGAGCGACTTCTATTTCTTCTTTGTCCAATTCCCCTGAATGGCAGGTATCCATAATAAGTAATTTTTTATAAGCCTTGATTGAATTTAACAGACTGTGGATACTTGAATATGCCAACCCTTCCTTTGCTGGCTCATCAAAGTCCATATTATGAGTTCCAAAGAAATAATCAAAGTCTTCATCTAAAACTCCATGACCAGCGATAAAAACAATTGCCACATCCTCATGAGAACAAGTGGAGAAGAACTCTGATAAAGCATCAAAATTTTCTGTTGTCACTTGATCATCTAACAATTGCTTAGTGTAAATGTTGGTATACATTCCCTGTGTTTCTAATATTTTCTCACCGATATTTATAGCATCTTTTCTTGGATAAGTTAAATCAAAACGATCATCCTTGTAATCGGAAACGCCAATGGTAACCAAGTACAAATTGTGTTTAGTCGATTCTCCATCTCTTATTAAATCAACTGTTTCATAAAGTGACTCCGCTCCGTTCTCGTTCAAACATGAAAATTGGATGCGATTATTACCTTCAACTAAAGGGATCTCAAATTCTTTTTTAATTGATTTCGTTTTAACCTCAAGCCTATAACCTTTCTCTCCATATATAGGAACATCATTAACGTAAACATTAATTTGCTTGATGTTATAGGTATCATCCCAGGCGGATAACCAAATTGTCTCGGTAGTGTTCTCAGTGACTAAATCAACGTCTTCCTCTATCAATACTGTAGGGATTTCATAATCTATATTCACATCACCTTCGTCAATGTTTAGTTTTCTCAATCTTTTTTTATGCAGATATTTGTAAGCTTTAATTATTTGAGGAGATGATTTCCCCAATCGTTCAGCTATTATATCGGGGCGATTCAAATAGATGTCAAATTGTTCAAATGCTACCAATCTATTTTTTAACCTAAACGCCATTCCAGAGAGTGCTTTTTTGGATGACATATAGTAATTATCTGGGGTGTAAATAGCAAATTCGTTATGAATTGTACCGACATATGTTGCAATCAACTCACAATTAGAAGGATCCGTAATTTTGATTTCACCATCCTCAGAAGCCGTGAAGATTCGTCCATTATTTGCATCAAATAAAATTTTTCTTATCGCAGTTTTATGTTCGTTCATTTGACATATCTTTTGTCCAGATACCATGTCCCAACTTATAATTGAATTGTCAAATTCTGAAACGGCATTATTTCCTGCCGCTGAGGCCAAAATTGTACTCTCTGCATTGAAGTCAATTGAAGTTATCATGTTTTTATGCCCTTCAAGTTTGTACTTCACAGCCCAAGTCTCAACATCACGAACGAGAATAGTTTTATCCCAAGATGCGGACGCCATTAATTTACCGTCAGGAGAGAATTTTGCCTCACTAATACAAATTATTTGATCATCAAATTTCTTTACTTCTTCCATGGTTTTCAAATCCCAAATTCGAGTAGTTTGATCATATGAGGTTGAAACTACCAAAGGCAATGTTGGATGAAAATCAACTGAAGTAATAATTCCAGTGTGCCCCTTCAACACTCCTTTAATTTCATTTTTTTCCAAATCCCAAATACTAATCGTCATGGAGATACCTCCTCCTGCCAGTAACTTTCCATCTTCAGAAACAGCCATGGCCATTTGAAGTTGCATCTTGGTATTTAATTCATCCTTTGAGATTTTGTTCTCCAAATCATAAACCCCAATTGAAGAAAAATTATTTTGATAATACATATACTTTCCGTCAGGGCTAAACTCTACCGGTTTAAATCCTCTGATTTTATCAACTACTTTATTTAATTTTAGATCCCAAATTTGAATATGAATATCATCAGTTGCCACGGCTAAGTGCTCTTTATTAGGGTCATGAGCCATCCAACTAATTTGAGATGTTTTCCCACTCAGTTTCTTAAATACTTTCTTTCGTTTCACATCATAAAGCTGTATTTCAGAGTTAGTCGCCATAATTAAGACTTCTCCAGCAGGATGAGCACATATGGTTTGGGCAATGAACATGTCACTTTGCCAATCTTGAATAATCTTCATCTTATCATAGTTCCAAATTGTCACTTTACCAGAAACATCAGAAACATACAGATATGGTTTTTTAGTATCAAAAGTGACAGCTTTAATTTTTGACTGTAGCTTCTTCGTTTCGTAAATAAACTTGTGTTGATCTGTGTCGTATACTCTTAATACGTCATCATTGAATCCACAAGCTAAGTACTTCCCGTCTCTAGAAATTGCCATGCCAGAAAAAGGGTAATTGTATTCATCAAAAAGCTTCTCTGTCCTAACCACACTTTCACTGTGAAGGGAAAAATAATTGATGTTACCTTTTTCATCAAGAGAATAAACGATTTGCTTATTTGTGTCAACACATAATGACGAAGAAAAGGCCTCTTCTGCTCTCGTTTCTCCAGTTTCAATATTGGTCACAGCAATGGAACGTGTCTTATTTGAGACATGGATTATTTTTTTTCCATCCTTTGAAAAGGCCAACCCACTGAGGGTAGTCCTCTTGCCGTAGAGAGCAAATACTTCTTCTCCTGTTAGGACGTTCCAAACAATTAATTCTCCTTGAGAAGATGACCCAGCTAAGTGAATATTGTCTTTTGAAAAAATAATATTATTCATTCGTCCATCAAAACCAGAAAGAGTGCGGTATTCTTGAGTTGTTGCCAACTCCCATATTTTAATAACCTTGTTATTGCCCGAAGAAGCAAGAAATCTTCCGTCTGGGCTGGCCACAATAGCATTAATCTGCCCAGAATGTCCTGTTGTCAAGACGACCTCTGGCTTAAGTTCACTAAAGGCGCAAAACCAAGATAATGATAGTATGAGAGTAGCAAGTAATTTCATCCTCTACTTAAAATAACGAAAATCGTGCCCATTTTTAATCTTTAAAATACTTTGATAAATCAACTTGATTCCGTTCTCAACATCATCTTGATGAGCAGTCTCTACCGTAGTATGCATATATCTCAAAGGTGTCGATATTAAAACCGAGGGCACACCTGCATTAGAATAGGCAAATGCATCAGTATCTGTCCCGGTAGATCTTGAGGCTGCAGCTCTTTGAAATGGAATTTTGTTTGCTTTCGCGGCATCAACTACCAATTTCAAAAGGTTGTTTTGAACAGCTGGTCCAGTAGTTAAAACTGGTCCTAATCCCATTTTCAAGTCGCCTTGAACAATTTTACTGATCATAGGAGTATTTGTATCATGACATACATCTGTCACAATTGCCACGTCTGGTTTAATTTTCTCAGCAATCATTTGAGCGCCTCTCAATCCAATCTCTTCTTGAACTGAGTTTGTAATGTATAATCCAAAAGGAAGTTTATCTCCATTCTCTTTTAACAATCTAGCAACTTCTGCAATCATGAAGCCACCAATCCTATTATCCAAAGCTCTTCCTACAAATTTGTTTTTATTCAAAATCATGAATTCATCTTCGTAAGTGATGACACATCCAACGTGAACTCCAAGTTTTTCAACTTCAGCCTTTGAAGTACATCCAACATCCAAAAATATGTTTTCAGTTGTAGGAGCTTCTTCTTTTCCTCCCCCTCTAGTATGAATTGCAGGCCATCCAAATACAGCTTTCACAATACCTTTATCAGTATGAATGTTCACTCTTTTTGAAGGTGCAATCTGATGATCAGAGCCACCATTCCTTCTTAAGTATATGAAGCCATCAGGATTTATATAATGTACGAACCAAGAAATTTCATCTGCATGTGCCTCAATAACCACCTTGTATTTCGCCTTAGGGTTAATGATTCCTACTACTGAACCATAATTATCCACCCAGTAATCTTCAATATAAGGTTTCAGATATTTCAACCATAACTTCTGCCCTTCCTTCTCAAATCCCGTTGGTGAAGCATTATTAAGATAATTCTCTAAGAACTGATAGCTTGATTTTTTGAGTATAGACTTATTCTTGGCCATTGTATATTTTTAGTATGATAATTGCAATATACCCAATTAAACTATAAATTAGCAATCTACTTTAAGCAATAATTATGTTGAAAAAAATCACTTTGTTGGCTGTATTTACTGCAGGCTTCACATGCTCTTTCGGCCAAGAAGACACTAATACACTGGGTGGCGGAGACGTAGACCAAACGACCATGGATTCTCTTGGAATTGTGAATCCTGAATTACAAAGAAAGTACAATGAAGGTGTTAAAGCTTTCACGTCAAAAAAGTACATGAATGCCGTTCAAAGGTTTACTGAAGTTCTTCTGATGGACCCTGCATATGTTGACGCATTATTCTATAGAGGCCAGTCATTCAAAGGCTTATCAAAGTCAGATGAGGCTATTGCTGATTTTGATAAGACAATATTAATCGACCCCTCAAAACATGAAGCCGCCTATTTCAAAGGAACCATTCTAATGGATGCTGAAGACTATGAGAATGCTGCCAAAGCATTTGATCAAGCAGCAGAATTAGGTAAATCAAATGAAAAGTATCCTTACTTCAAAGGAGTATGTGAATTTCAAATGGAAACCTATGAATTAGCAATCAAATCATTTGATGAAGCACTTCAGAGAAAATCAGATTATGCTTACGCTTTTAATGATAGAGGGTCGGCAAAAATGCAAATTGAAGATTTAGACGGAGCTATTTCAGATTATAAAAGTGCTGTTAAATGTGATAACTACTTGTCATTTGCTTATAACAATTTAGGTTCAGCTTATAAAGCAAAAGAAGACTTCGCAGCTGCAGATAAATATTATACTGAAGCTTTGAAGAGAGACCCTAAATACCATGTGGCGTACAATAACCGTGGAACCGCTAGATATGAAGCCGGGAAATTTAAAGAAGCTTTAAGCGATTATACTAAGGCAATTGAGATAAACCCTCAGTATGCTTATGCTTACAACAACAAAGCTTCAGTTTATATCCACATGGAGAATTATAAAGAAGCGGTTACAAATTGTGACAAAGCTTTAGAAATTCAACCTGAATATATGGAGGCCTTTGTGAATAGAGGTATAGCAAAAGAAATGCTAAAAGATTTAGATGGAGCTTGTGCAGATTGGCAAGATGCTTTTATTCTTGGGTCTGAAAATGCAGAACAATATGTTAACGGACCTGCTTGCTCAGGTAAATAATGAAAAAACGAAAAATGAAAAACTACGCACTAATACTCCTCACACTTTTCATTGGGCTTTCATCATTTGCCCAAGTGGACACTCCCTTTGATAAGAAATTATTCAAAGAACAAAAAGATCAATTCAAAGTTGCAGAAAAGCACCTTGAAGAAGGAAATGCCTTTTACATGGCATACTCTATAGATTACAGACAGGCTGTTTCAGAATACCTTCAAGCGAATGCATTTAATCCAAACAGTGCTGACCTAAATTATAAAATTGGATTGTGTTATTACCACTTTGACAAGTATAAAATGAAAACATACTTTGAAAAAGCTTATTCCTTGAAACCAACTGTGTCTAATGACATCCTTTTCTATATAGCACTTTCTTATCATATTGAAGGTGAATGGCAAAAAGCGATTGATTACTACAATCAGTTTGCTAGTAAAGCAACTAGTCCAGACTTACAACCTTTGAAAACACAGGCATTCAAGAAGGTGACTGAATGTAAAAATGGGCAAGACTTAGCCCATAAAAAAGCAAGAGTTTGGATTGACAACCTCGGAGACAAAGTCAACTCAAAATATCCTGATTATGGCCCTGTAATTTCAGCAGATGAGGCCATAATGGTGTACACAGCAAGACGTCCAGGAGTTGAGGCATTATCTCCGGATGGCGCTTATTTTGAGGATATGTTCTATTCAGATCATGTTGATGGTGCTTGGACTAAAGGAGTGAACATTGGTAAACCTTTGAACATTGAAGGACAGCATGATGCCACTATTGGTCTTTCACCTGATGGTCACACACTTTTCATCTACAATGACAAAAAAGGAAATGGAGATATCTACATTTCAACAGATGAAGATGGATCGTGGTCAAAACCAGAACAGTTAGGTAAAAACATTAATACTGATGCTCATGAACCAGATGCTTCACTTTCATTTGATGGTAAACGTTTATACTTCACCTCTGACAAAGCAGGAGGATTAGGTAAGCATGATATTTATTATTCTGATTGGATGGATGACAAAGAAAAATGGGGACCGGCTGTTAATATTGGAAATGTATTGAATACCCCTTATGAAGAAAGATCTGTTTTTATTCACCCTGATGGTGAAACAATGTACTTCTCTTCAACTGGCCACAATACTATGGGTGGATTAGATTTATTCCTCAGTAAACTCGTTGATGATAAATGGACTGCTCCTGTAAATCTAGGACCTCCTTTGAATACGCCAGATCATGATGTTCAAATAGTGGTTGCCGGTAACGGCAGGTATGGTTATGCATCTTCCTACAGGCAGGGTGGATACGGTGAAAAAGACATTTATCTAATTACATTCTTAGGACCTGAGAAACCACCAATGTTATCAAATGAAGATAATTTAATTGCTTCAATCGCTAAACCAATCAAAGAAAAAGTTGTAGAACCTGACTTAGTTGTTGAAGGATCAAACATGGCAATTTTAACTGGGATTATTAGAGATGAAAAAACTAAAAAACCATTGCAAGCACAAATAGTTTTAGTTGATAATGATAAGAACGAAATCATTGCCGAATTCACTTCTGACGCCAATAGTGGTAAATATTTAGTTTCTCTACCTGCCGGTAAAAATTACGGAATTGCTGTGAAAAAAGACGGCTACCTATTCCATTCAGAAAACTTTGTGATTCCAGAAGCAAGTGGATTTAGAGAGTATAAAAAGGATGTTGACTTAAAGAAAGTCGAAGTTGGTCAAACAATTGTTCTTAGAAACATTTTCTATGATTACGCGAAATACTCTTTGAGAGACGCATCTGTGAACGAATTGGAGAGATTAATTAGACTCTTGAATGATAATCCAACAATGAGAATTGAGTTAGCAGGTCACACTGATACTCGAGGATCCAATACAGACAATCAAGTACTTTCTCAAAACCGGGCGAAATCTGTAGTTGACTACTTAGTTTCTCATGGTATAGACAAGTCTAGACTAGAGTTTGCTGGATATGGTGAAGCAAAAAACTTGATTTCTGACAATGAAATTTCAAAATTGAAATCGAAGACGGAAAAAGAAGATGCTCACCAACAAAACAGACGTACTGAGTTCAAGATTTTAAAAATATAATTTTTCAGTTAAAGTAAAAAATTCAAGACTTATCTTTAAAATTGACGGTTTAATCGTGAAAAATCCTAAATTCGCGTAATTATAGTGACGCCCATGAGAATAGTGTTTTTGATTTTAATCCTTTTACCAATAACTTTGAATGCCCAAGTTAAATACAACTCTGAGTCTAAAAAGCTGTACAATAAAGGATTAAAAGAATACAAAGCGGGCAACTCATCTGACGCGCTTTCTCTTTTTGAGGCTTGTGTTGCTGCGGACAACAGATATGTTGAAGCATATTTAAACATTTCAAATATTAAATATTCAGCTAAAGATTACACTTCAGCAATCTCAAATGCTCAAAAAGCATATGCTAACAATAAATTCATTCCAGAAGTATATAGCCAATTGGGGAGATCCTTTTATCAGAATGGCCAAGTTGACAGTGCTAAATTTTATTTTGAAAAAGGTCAATCAACGGGCGAGATTTCCCAAACAGATAAATTCTTTTTATCTAACAGCTACATTGCATCTGAGCAATTTGATTTAGCTGTAGAACAATTGGATGGAATTGTGAAGGTTGATGAAAAAAATGAGGCCGCCTACAATGCAAGAGGAAGGGCATTCTTTTTAACTGCAGAATATGACAAGGCTGAAGCTGACTTTAAAAAAGTACTTGAACTGAAACCAAATACAGCCGCGGCATATGCAAATTTAGCAAACACAGTTTTGGCCGCGGGGAAAACTGAAGAAGCCCTAGCCTATATTGAAAAAGGGATAGCGAACGTCTCAGATGAGGATAAAATTCAACTTTTAATTCTTTCAGGAAACTATTACAGCAAATCTGGTGAAGCAGAAAATGCGTCAAAATCCTTTGATGATGCTTATGCTTTGAATAGTAAGAATGTAGTTGTATTAAATAATCAAGCCGCATTGCTTTTAGATCAAGATGAGTTTGAGTCTGCCATTGCAAAATGTAATGAGGTGTTAGACATAATGCCTGAGATGATGGAAGCTTATTTCAATAGAGGAATCGCAAATGAAATGCTAAGAAATATTGAGAACGCCTGTGACGATTGGGAACATGCGTTTATACTCGGCTCTGAAAAAGCCGAAGAATACTTAAACAGTGCAACTTGTAATGAATAAGATATTGAACAATTTACTCTCAATAGCCTTAATCGGCTTGTATTCAATTGCAATTGGTCAAGATAAAGATGTGCCTTTTGATAAGAGACTTTTTGATGATAAAACTGGGTTTTCAGAAGCCTCTAAAAACATCAAACAAGGTAATTTCGAATTCTTTGATGGAAGCTCAGACAATCAAACAAAAGCATTAGGATACTTTTTGAAAGCGAATGAATTCAACCCATATTCCTCAATGTTGAATTTTAAGATTGGGGTTTGCTATTTGAACTCGAATCAAAAGTTTAAAAGTTTGAAATTTCTAGAATTTGCCGAAAGAGTGAATCCTGAAGTTGATGAGAACATTAGATTTTATTTAGCACAAGCTTATCAGTTAGATGGAAATTTTGAAGAGGCTAACAAGAACTACATGTTGTTTAAAGATGAAATTAAGCAAGGTGATATGGTTCAAAGACAATACATCAATAAAAAAATCGAAGAGTGTAATACAGGAATTGAGTTAAAGGCTAAGCCAGTAAGAGTTTGGATTGACAACTTGCAGGATAGCATTAACACTCCTTATCCAGAATTTTCACCAGTAATTTCGGCGGACAATAGAGGCTTGTTCTTTACAGGAAGAAGACCTGATTCTGAAGGTGGCAAAACTGATAAAACAGGATTTCATTATGAAGATGTTTATTTCGCTGAAAGAAGCTTCGGAGGCAAATGGAGTAAGGCAAAAAACATTGGCCTTCCTATCAACTCTAATTCTCATGATGCAACAGTTGGATTATCTCCTGACGGTAAATCACTTTTAATCTACAGAGGAATTAGTGCTAAGAATGGAGACATCTTTATTACGAGAGAAAAAGAAGATGGAACATGGGAAGAACCTACCAGTATTGGAGAGAATATTAATACTGATTATCACGAATCAAGTGCGAGTTTGTCATTTGATGAGAAAACTTTATTCTTTGTTTCTGATAAGCCAGAAGGTCATGGCCAGCATGATATTTACATGTCAAACTGGGATGAAGAAACAAAAGCCTGGGGTGAAGCAATAAACTTAGGTGACGTTGTTAATACAGAGCATGAAGAAAAAGGAGTATTCTTTCATCCTGATAACAGAACGCTTTATTTCTCTTCAAGCGGACATAAAACAATGGGAGGTCTAGACATCTTCAAAACTATTTATGATGCGGAATCTGGAACATGGTCAGAGCCTGAAAATGTTGGATACCCTATCAACACACCTGATGATGATGTTTACTTTGTGGTAACTGGTAACGAACGTTATGCATATTACTCTTCTTTCAGAGATGGTGGATTCGGGGAAAAAGATATTTATCAAATCACATTCTTAGGAGATAAGAAAGATGCTTTGTTAGCAGATGCTCAGCTCTTAACATTGGAATTCACAGAAAGTGAAGATTTCGCTACTAACGGAAACCAAGACGGAAATCCAATCCTAATTGATAACACGAACTCTCAAAAGACTTTAGAAGTTAGTGGAAAAGTTATTGATGGTAAAACTAAGAATGGTATTGCTTCTAACTTGAAGATCATTAACAAGAAGACAAATAAGACTGTTAAGGAAGTTGTAACAAACCCTGACGGAACATATAGTGTACTTTTACCCGCAGGAGAAGATTATGCTTTCACGGTCTCTAAAGAATCGTATACCATTGCTTCTAACTCTTTAAATACAACAAAGAAAGATGCGAACACTGAAAAGACCTTAGATTTTGAGTTATTCCCACCAGTTCAAGGGGAAGAGTTTACACTTAGAAACATCTACTTTGATTTTGACAAATCGAACTTGAGAAATTTATCAGTGAACGAATTAAACAATCTGGTTACTTTAATGAAGAGTCATCCGACAATGGTGATTGAACTTTCAGGTCATACTGACACTAGAGGAGATGAAGTTTATAACCAATACTTGTCAGAATCTAGAGCGAAAGTTGCCAGAGACTACCTTATCAATAAAGGAATAGATAAGGACAGAGTTCAAACTAAGGGATATGGTGAGACAAGAGTTGAAATTTCAGACGCAGAAATTGCTAAAATGAGAGGGTGGAAAGCGAAGAATGCAGCCCATCAAAAAAACAGAAGAACTATCGTTAAAGTTATTCGAGAGTAATACTTAACGATCAATATATTAATTCAGGTCTCTTCTTACGAAGGGACCTTTTTTTTGAACCTATGAGAACACTACTTTTATTACCACTACTACTTATTTTCAATAGTGCATTCGCACAAAAATATGAACTGAATGACTTCTTTAAATATGATGCTAAGCTTGAACAAAAGGTAGACAGCATTTTTGACGAATTAAATGATACATCAAGAGTTGGTCAAATGATTATTCCAGCAGCCGGAAGACTTGGAAAATCACAAGAACATTTGAATGAGCTAATTTCCAAAAACTATGTAGGTGGAATTTTATTGTTGAACGGAACTAAAGAAGGTTTCATTTCAATGGTAGACGATTTCAATGCATTGAATGAAAAAAATGGAGGATTACCAATGTTCTATTCGGCTGATGCCGAGCCTTCACTAATAGGATATAAAATTAAGAACTGTGCTCCAGTTAAAAAGGCAAATCAAATGGTCAGCCGAAATGAGGTAAGAAAATTTGCGCTTTCTATATGCAACGATTTACAAGATATTGGGATCAACTATAATTATGCGCCTGTTGTTGATATGTCACCAAATGAAGCAATTTCATACAGAGCCTTTGGTGACAATGCTGATACGGCTCAAATCTGGTCACGAATTTTTATCGAAGAAACACAAAGAGAAGGAATCGTAGCAACAGCAAAACATTTTCCTGGCCATGGATACGTAATAGGCGATACTCACAAAAAACTAGTTTACATTGATGGAGAGATGAGAGAGGTTAAAAACTACCAACCTTTGATTGAGGCAGGAGTTCTTTCAATCATGGTGGCTCATATTGCCATTAAAAATAATCCTGAATACAATACTGATGATATGCCATCAACGATTTCAAGAAAAATTGTGACTGATTTACTCAAGAATGAGATGAACTTTAAAGGAATCGTTGTAACGGATGCCATGAATATGGGTGGAGTGGCCTCAATTCCTGATTGCGAACTCAAGGCGGCCAAAGCAGGTTGCGATTTAATATTGATGCCCGTAAATGAAGAAAAGGCTTTATTTGACATTGTAGGAGCTCTTGATACTGACCCTCAACTTAAACAACAGATTTATGCTTCAGTGAGAAAGATTATTCGATTGAAAATTTGCCTAGGCTTGATATAACCTTAATAGGTCAAATCAAATCGACCACTTTGAATTTGTAAAGTCTCTGTCGTGTCAAATATCATAGTGTCTTGATAATAATACCCGGAATATAGATTAAAACGAAATTTCCCTGAAATTTCTTTTGCCATCAAATCTGATCTGTAAACAGCAACATAATTCACCTTGGTCGAATCCATTCTAAAGAAATCCACATGCGAACTATCAAAACTCTCATATGAATTACTAGGAGCAGAAGTATATTCATAAAAACTTAAACTGTCCATATGATACTCCTGTACATTTCCAAAGTTTTCGAAATGAAATGACAAGTCTAAAACACGCCAGGTTTCATTGATGTAATACAATGATTGAACTCTCAAATGATCTCTCAAAACAAATCTAAACTGATTTTCAGCAGAATTAAAATAGACATCATCATTATCGTCAATATCACCTCCAACTATTGAATTCTCTTCAATAATATAACCGAAGGTATTCTGAGCAGAGTTTGTTATGGGTGGCAATACTTTTGGTTTCTCACAAGCGCAAATCAAGACAACAATAACTGCGAAGAAGATTATTCTCATACCTCTATCACGCTCTTCAACTCTCGGAGGTTGGGAAATAAAAAAGACCTCCCTAAAAAGGAAGCCTTCAATAATATATATAGAATCTAATTAAGAATTCCCTTTAGCGTAATCTGCTAAAAATTTCTCTAGTCCACTATCTGTTAAAGGATGTTTTAAAAGTCCTGTAATTGAACTTAAAGGTCCAGTCATTACATCTGATCCAATCTTAGCACAATCAATTACGTGCATTGTATGTCTGATAGATGCAGCTAATATTTGAGTTTCAAACAGGTAGTTGTCATAAATCTCTCTGATTTCAGCAATCAATGCTAATCCGTCTGAAGAAATATCATCTAATCTACCTACGAAAGGAGATAAGTATGTTGCTCCTGCCTTAGCAGCTAATAACGCCTGCCCTGAAGAGAATACTAAAGTACAGTTCGTCTTAATGCCTTTGTCTGAGAAATACTTGATTGCTTTAATTCCATCTTTGATCATTGGAATTTTAACTACAATGTTCTTATGCAATTTTGCAAGAGCTTCACCTTCTCTAACCATTCCTTCATAGTCAATGGAAATAACCTCTGCACTTACGTCACCATCTACAATATTACAGATGTCTACATAATGCTTTAGGATATTCTCTTTGCCTGTGATTCCTTCTTTTGCCATTAGAGATGGATTAGTAGTTACACCATCTAATATCCCTAAGTCATTTGCTTCTCTGATTTCATCAAGATTAGCCGTATCAATAAAAAATTTCATGTCGCTGATTTTGTTCAATGCAAATATAAATCTTGCAGACGAGCAAATGAGAAGGACTTATCAACAGTTGGCTAAAAATTTTCACGAGAAGAAAGGGGAAAAAAGCGGGTAAGCTACCTGTATCGCACCGCTCAACTCTCTACCCTTGCTGTGTTCCCACCCTGGGGGATTAAAAAGGAGCTGGTCGTACAGGACTTACCCGCGACAAAAGTAGCAAAAGAATCAGAATCATTAAACTTTAATTCAAAAAAAAAGCCCCTTCTGAAAATCAGAAGGGGCTTTTGTAAATATTTTAGATCTAGAATCTAATCACTTTCTTAGTTAAAGTTGTTCCTTCACCATTTACTTTGATGAAATAAACTCCTGAAGCTTCGTTAGATAAGTCAAATTTAACGTTTCCGCTAACAGATGATGTCTTAGCGATTATTCTTCCTGTGATGTCTCTTAACTCCACAGATTCTATTTGCGATTGAACATTAGAAAAGTTTACAACCACATCTCCATTTGTAGGATTTGGGTAAATAATTAAATCATTTAAGTCATCTTCAATAATTCCTGAACTAGGATCAACAATCGTAATAGTGTAATCTTCTACTTCTCCCCATTGTGTTGTTCCACATGGTACAATCGCTCCATCATCTGGGAAGTAAGATATTCTACATCTCATAGTCACATCTCCAGCAACAGCAGATGCCGGCACAGTAAAATCAAATGCAGAACTAAATGCAGTCGCTACAATTACATAACCAACTTGCTCACCTGCATCATCAAAATCACCATCATTGTTCCAATCAATCCAAGCTGATATTTCATCATCAGTGTAAGCTTGACCTGCACCAGTCCCTGCCACACCTGGCTCAACTGTAACAGTATAAGGAGAACCTATATCAAGACTAGCAGACATTGAAGTGTAATCTGTATAACCAGAACATCCTGTAGCATTAGAAATAGTCTCTAATGTAACATTAGAAATATACTCTGAAGCAGTTCCATTAGAACAATCAGAAGTCCCCTCAGCTGCACAAGGACCTCCTCCGCCTCCACCAGTTACAACTTCAATATAGTCGGTTTTAGTTTCATTATCATTTCCATTTCCATTTGTTGCTGTTAATGCAATAGTATAAAACCCTAATGTGTTAAATATAATTTGAGGATTTTGAGAAGATGCATTCGTTCCTCCTGTATAAGTCCAACCAGTTGCTGGAGTTACTGCCCATGCCCATGAAGTTGGCACCCCTGAGGATTGATCAGTAAATGATACCGTTGTAGCAGGCGCAACAGATGTTTGATCAGCTATAAAATCCGCAATTGGAGCTACAGGTCCACAAGGAGAAAACGTTCCAGCAATAGACGTAGACCCAGCATTTCCTGGATCAAGCCAAGTTTTAAGTTGTTGGTTAGCGTTTCCGCCTTCCATGTCCCAAGCGTTTCTAAATTTCCCATATAAATCTGGACTTCCGGTAGAAGTACAGAAAGAAGAACCTCCTGATAAATGACCAACTATATGTCCTGAATTATTAAAAATTGGAGATCCAGATGAACCACCTTCAGTAACACCGTGACCATTTGCAGTAGCAGCCCAAGTCACTAACCAGTGAGCGCTTGACCATCCACCATTATAAGTGGCACTGCTCAATGAACTTGTATAAGTAGAAATCTTTTTCTCATCTCCTGAAGGATGATGAATTCCTACGCCAGATCCTGATGCAGAAGCACCTCTATTCCATCCGGCATAATAAGCACCATACGATTGTGGAATTGCAGAATTCATTTCAACTAAAACGAAATCACATCCGTCAACTTCATTTACTCCACCTGCAGGCTCATTACCTAAAGAAGATGATGCTCTAAAAGTTCCACCAGACATTGTTTCTGATTGAGCTCCTGAGTAAGGAGTTGTATTGCCAGGTGAACAAGTAGGTCTTTGATAATTAAAGTACCATACGTGACCAGTGATATCTCCATTATTTACAGGCTCCCCGCAGTGATTTGCAGAAAGGATGTATGGAGTACAGTCATTATTTGTGTTATTGATCACAGAACCTGAACATAAGAAGGTACCTCCGTCAACGAAAGTATATCTAACTACTGCATCTCTTTGATCTTCCCATCCTACAATTTCAGAACAAGCAACATCTACTTCACAACTTTGCGCTTTATATTGATTTTGAGAATAACCTTGTTCAAAGTATTGAATTCGTTCGCCAACACCTCTGTAAATATGTGCTATCTCGGACACTTGAAATGTAGGAAGAGCAGAACCATAAGGCTGGTAATATTCAAGAGTAACAATTTCACCTTGAATCATTTCCATTGCTTGAAATGATGGTGTACTGCTCGTGAAAGCACCAATATATTGAGATTGTTTAACATTATAAGCGTGAAGTCTTCCTCCAAACGGAATCTCAACGGCATCTGCAAAATAAAGAGTTAAAGCCTTAGCTCCTTGAGATTTGATTCCAACTCGCCAAATTTTATCACCATTTCCCAATTCCATCCATGTTCCAGAATTAAGAATGTTAACATTTGTTGCCGTGTTCAATCCAACGCGATAAGCACCTTTTTGATCATTTTCAGCATCTTCAGCTTGAGCAGCAGCAACATTTGGCGCATGCAGCTCAATTACTTCATAAGGGAAATCAAATGGATCTGAGGCGTCAACAGTGTGTTTAACAAAAGTTGTCGGCATTCCCCCTTCACTCACCTGTGCAAACGAGCCTCCGCAGAGAGCTAAGCCTAACAAGGCAGATAGTAGTCTTTTTTTCATGTGTTGTTTTTTTTTGTTTTGAGACTCTAAAAGTAAAAAATTTAACAACACGATTCAAATTATTTATCCATAGTTTTCAACCATTTCAGAAATGGTGTTCTGGATTTCTTCTCTCAGACTGCTAGGTTTAACAACTTCAATCTGAGAACCGTAAGAAAGGATGGTTCTTTTGAGTTCCTCTGAAATAATGACATTCAGCTCTAAGGTGTCTCTGTTATTACCTTCCTTCAATAGCTTTTGACTTGGGTGAAGCGGCTGAGACTGAAGGTATTTCGAGCCGATCTTATCAATTTTCAAAACGATATCTTGTGGTAAAGTTTCATTCGCAGTGATGCCAATTGAATGTTTGAAATAATGATCAGGATTGAAATCAAACTTATCTAAAAAATACTCTTCGGACACTTCCAATTCTGACATTCTATCCAAACCAAAAGTCATTATTTTTTCTTTTGAAGGATTGAAGCAAATCAAATACCATCTATTTCTATATTCTTTGAGAAGAAGCGGCAATACCTTTCGATCCTTAACCTTTCCTGAAGCAAAATTCGTGTAAATGAATGTGACTATTAATTTCTCTTTGATGGCCTTCAAGATTTCAGGAAGCATCTTACTTCCTGATGTCTCAGGCATAGATTCGAACTGCACATAATTGTCTACATTCTCATCTGTTGGATTATTAGCTATATGAACTCTATCAAATATCTTGTCAATTGCAAATCCAAATTGTTTGAAAATGCTCACATCTCTAAATTGCATCAGGGTATTGGTAGCAAACTTAATGGCCTCAATGTCATCTTCAGAAAGAGGGATTTGATCTATACTGTATTCCTCATCTTCATAAAAATACCCCTTATCCCTTTTACTGTACTTAATTGGTGCGTCAAACTCCATTCTCATGGCAAACATATCCTTCTCAATTGTAGAATCGCAAATATCCGTTCCTTCGGCAGAGCCATAGATAGCTTCTTCACAAGCTTGTCTCAAAGCCTCCTTAGTAGGGAAAGGTTTATAAGGATTTCTCAATGACCTATCTATGACACGATATCTGAGTTGTGCGTTCTTAATTTTTGACATTTGAAAAATATATTTTTTTAAAGTTATAAAACATATTAATTTTGTAGCATGAGATATATAATGATTATTGTCTTTTTTGTAAGTATTACCAATGTGGTTTTCGGAACATCTCCGAAAGTAAGGACGGTTGACTCAGAAGAATTAGAATTGAGAGACAGCATTGTTGACTATGCACAAAACTTTCTAGGAACCCCATACAAATGGGGAGGAACAAGTACTTCAGGGTTTGACTGCACGGGGTTTGTTTATTACGTATTTAAGAAATTTGGAGTTAAAGTATCCAGGGCTAGTTCTGGATATGAAAATGCTGGAGAAAAGGTTGACTTCGAAAACTCTAAGGCCGGTGACATCATGCTATTTACTGGCACGAATTCGAGTATCAGAAAAGTAGGACACGCCGGAATTGTATTGAAGAATACAGATGGTATGATTGACTTTATACACAGTTCTTCTTCTAAAAGACACTTCGGTGTCACTATCACACGCTACAATGAAAGCGGATATGAAAAAAGATTCCTTAGAATCATAAACGTACTGTAATGAAGAGAAGCCTAACTACTATTTTTATTGGATTATTAATCTTTTCATGCTCTGAAGAAGAAGCTGACGAGAATCTGGAATCGTTCGGAACAGTAATGCAATCTAACAATCAAGACACCTGCGAATGCAATGCCTTGGACATTGATACAACTGGTACTATGTTCTTGGATGCAAAAACTTTCACTGGCCTTTGTACAGAGAACTATCATGGGACTGACTCAAAGTACATAGAGAAACATATTCTTGATGGCAGACTTCATGGTAAGATTGTTTATTACGACAAAATGGGAGAGATCTTAATTGAAGAACTTTATGAAAACGGTGAAAAGAAAAGGTCTGGAGAGTTAGAATTTATTTCATGTGAATGTAAAGAACTGGTTAGAGAAGATGCGGTGATTCCGAATATGCCTACGACCTTCTATTTGGATGACATTCCATTCACTGGTACGTGTACCGATTTTTATCCTGGGACTTCTCAAACTTACATGGAAGTCACATATAAAAAAGGACTGCTAAATGGTAGAAGTAGCTATTATGATAGAGAAGGCGAGGTCATGTATACGGAAAAGTATGCAGAAGGGAAATTAATAACTACAGTTCATTAATTTGAATCTGTATTGACCGTTTCCTCCTTTGGTTGATATCCAAATAACTCATAGAACTTTATTGCTTTCAACACGCTGTCAGGCACATCTTCTTCCCAATTACCTTTATTAGATTGGATCTTGGATAAAACAGAATCAGAGGAGATGTGAAGTAAATCTTTGTCAAAGTTTTCAAAGGCAACCAACTTATCCGTCTTAAGCATATAATCTAATAAGCCTCTTAAGTGATCTGGAATATCGAAGTTTTCTAAAGTATATAATTCATCAGCATTTCCTAATAAAGCTGGGTAGACGAACATTTTGATATTGTGACCGAAACCACGACCAAAAGCCTCCAACAATCCACCATTCAGAGTATTATAATACTTCTCGTCAAATATGGTTTGAAGATTATAAATCCCTAACAATACTCCTATTTTTTTGCCTTTAGTAATGGAAGACAAATATTCAATCATCTTGTAATGCTTGAGATAATTTGAGATCATCACAGTATATCCCATTGAACAAAGCAATTCAGCTCTATCGATAAAATCCTTTTCATCTATTTCACCCTCTGCCGTCAAATCTTTCAGAGTAAGTTCAAGAACCACTCTCATATTCTCTTCCTCAACGTCATTTTCTTTAAGGTACTGTTTAGTTCCTTCTTCAATGACATCAACATGAACTTTAGTCATAGGCCTGAATCTCCCACGAGTAAGTAAAACGTTCTTTTTGTATAGCGCATTTGAAGTTTGAAGAACGGCTCCTGTTTGATCAAATAAAGTAGCGTCTGTCAAACCTTTCTTAACCAAATTGAGGGCAATTACTCTATTATCAATGTGCTCAAAGTTCGGCCCTGAAATTCTCAACATGTCAATTTCAACACGTTCTCTAGGCAATCTATAAGTTAATGCATCAAGAAAATCCCCGATATCTTCTCTTTCAAAATAAGCTGCATGAATTAAATTGACTCCTAAAAAACCTAAAGCTTCTTGTTGTCTTTTATGACTTGTATCATGCATTTTGATATGAAGAACAACTTCGTTGGGTTCATGCCCCACTTCCAGCTGCATCTTCATTCCAATCCAACCTTGCCCTTGATTTGTCTTGTGATAATTCAAGGACTCAACGGTATTGGCAAAGGCAAAAAATCTACACTCTTTTTGCTTTTCTCCAATTGTACTTTCTAATGTTTGATATTCCTTATCTAGCATTTGGATAAGTCTGTCTTCACAAACATAACGGCTAGTTTCGCCATACATGCTGTCACTGACTTTCATGTCATACGCTGAGTGCGTATAAGCAATGGTTCCTGAAGAACCTCCTGCTTTGAAAAAATTTGCTGCAACTTCCTGCCCTGCCCCTATCTCGGCAAATGATCCATAAATATCAGGAGTCAAATTAACCTTCAATGCTTTTTCTTCTGTTGTAAATCCTCTCTTTTCTGACATCTAGCTTTTGTTGATGTACTACAAATTTAAGAATTAAAGAAACCAAATGAACTCCTAAATGGTTTTATATCAAAGGCGCCTTAAAACTACACCTATCGTACTGAGAACAAGAAGTTAACGAAAGTGCTAATCGCCCAGTTAACGAAGCAGACATCTAGATCGTTAGCTATCAATCCCTTATTTTTGGGTACTTTTACCTGATGGCGTCTTATTTATCATCTTTGAAAGTAATAGAGATTTCTTCAGTTCTTGCTGGACCCGCAGTAGGATTGTATTTTGCAGAGAAAGGTGCCGAAGTCATTAAAATTGAAAATTCAAAAACAGGAGGAGATGTTACGAGAGGATGGAAATTAGCAAATGAAGATAGTTCCAAAAACACCTCTGCTTATTTTGCTTCCGTTAACTGGCGCAAGGAACACGTTTTTTTAGATTTAAGTGATGATAACGACAGATCGAAAATCAAAGCTTTAGTAACTAAGGCAGACATTGTCTTAACAAACTTCAAAAAGGGTGATGCTGAAAAATTTGAGCTTGATTTCTTAAGCCTGAGAACATTAAACAGTAATGTAATTCTCGGTGAAATTTCTGGATATGGATCCAAAAGCGAAAGAGTTGCATTTGATTTAGTTCTCCAAGCAGATACCGGATTCATGTCAATGAACGGAACTTCAGATTCTGGTCCTGTGAAAATGCCAGTTGCATTCATTGATTTGTTCGCTGCCCACCAGCTTAAGGAAGGGATATTAGAAGCTCTTTTAGAACGAAACGCAACAGGAAAGGCTTATCACGTAAAAGTATCATTATTTGATGCTGCATTGGCTAGTTTAGCTAATCAAGCAACGAATTACCTCATTGCTGGCCATGTTGCACAACCAATGGGAAGTAAACATCCCAACATTGCTCCCTACGGAGAGCTATTTAAGACAAAAGATGAAAGACTAATTACCTTCGCTATAGGCTCGG
>JBLFXO010000012.1:0-24279 GCA_047609865.1 Arenicella sp. | reverse complement strand
ATTAGACCAAGAAACACTTTCTGAATTGGCAAAGATGATTTGCGATAAGACAAGTGGCAATATCTTTTTTACGATTCAATTACTAGAAAGTCTTTCTTCGCAGAACCTAATCCAGTTTGATAAGACAGCTAATGTTTGGTGCTGGGACATCAAAGAAATTAAAAAGCAAAAGATCACGAATAATGTCGTGGATTTGATTACTAAAAACCTCAACAAACTTCCAGAAGCTTGTCTAAACCTTTTGCAAATTGCATCAGCAAAAGGAAACTCATTTAATTTAGATTTTTTGACTGGCATTGAAGGAAAAACTGGAGAAGAAATTGAAAGCATTTTAGAATCTGCACTCTCAGAAAGAATTATCTTTAGTAAAAACAGACATGTTTATCATTTCATTCATGACAGAGTTTATTCAGCTGTATATGAGACTATAACAGATGATAAGAAACCAAAATTACATCTAAAAATTGGCCTGTTCTTAAAAGAAAACAATGAGAACGTTAATAAAGATGAACTATTTGAACTCACAAATCATCTAAACATTGCGGTTGCAATAATTGATGATTCTGAAAAAAATGATCTGGTACATTGGAACTTCATTTCAGGAAGAAGAGCAATGAAGTCCGTGGCTTATGAAACTGCTAATAAATATTTCTCAACCGCTATAAGTCTAAAAGGAGACTCATTTTGGAAAGAAAATTATGACCTCTGTCTTGATTTACATAACAGAGTTTTAATTCCTGCTCTTTATCTCGGTAATTATGAATGGACTGAGACTATATGTGCTCAAATTATAGAAAATGGCTACGATAAGCTGGACAAAACCAATGCATATTTGGCCCAATTAAATTCGCTTGTAGCTCAAGGAAAATATGTAGAAACAAATGAGTTAGGACTAAATATATTAAAGGATTTTGGCATTAAAATCCCCAGTAACCCAAACATGATGCAGGTAGGCGCATTATTAATTAAAGCGAAAGCTGCATTTCGTGGGAAAGAAATGAAGGACATTCTTGAATTGCCTAAAATGACTGACAAAGAAAAGGTCTCAGTTATGCAATTCCTGAATCCATTAATCACTTCATCTTATCTAACCTCAACCAACTTAAGCATTGTAATCTCCTTAATCGGATTCATACAAACCATAAAATACGGAAGGAGCCAAAAATCAGCATATTATATCACTTCTTATGGGGCTGTAATGTCATATCTCAATAAGTTTGATAAAGGATTTGAATTTGGCGAAACAGCCATGGAATTGGTCAAGAAAAGGACTCCTTCACAATATTATGGACGAGAATATGTCGTAGCCTTACTTTTTACAATTCCATTTAAAAAAGGCCTCACTACGATCTATCAAGATTTCAATAAAATTTACGAGAATAGTATTGAAAGGGGAGATTTGGAAACTGCCGGATGGGGATTGACGAATTACTACTTTTATAAATACTATTCACACGGCAGGTTAACCGAGCTTCTTGAAGATCATTCAAATGAGATTGAAACATTCAAGCAAATCAACAATGATTTCAGTAAGTTACGCTTTAAGTCTCTAATCCAATTCGCAGATGACTTGGTGCACGATTACTCAGGAATTGAAAACGGTGAAGAAGAATTTACAAGCGCTCGAACCGAAAACAAATATTTCAGTCAAGAAGAAATTCAAATCTTATTGGATTCAAAAGACTTAGGCAATATTGGTTACTATTTGACTTATGGAATTCACCGCAATTATCTGAAGCGAGATTACGTTGAAGCCATTAAATTAATCGAACAAATTCAACCTAATATCCCTGGTATATTAGGTCTGTATATTCTAAGCCTTTATTACCTCTATTCATCATTAAGTATTCTCTCAGCTCCCAAAAATGTGAGCGATAAGCACGCTGGAATAGTTAAGAAAAATCAGAAGAAATTACTAATTTGGGCAAAAGCTTGCCCCGAAAACTTTCAACATAAATACGATCTTGTTAATGCTCTAATCCATCAGAAAGATGGTAAAATTGCCATGGCAAAAGACCTTTATGAAAAAGCAATTATTGGTGCTAAATCGAACGAATTTATTTCAGAAGAAGCCATTGCTTGGGAGTTAGGAGCAGAATTATTTGAAGAGTCAGAGATAAACTTTCAAGCAGAGTTCTATTTCCAAAATGCTCACAGAGCATATAAAGATTGGGGAGCTATTGCCAATTACAAGCGATTAGAGAAAAAATATCCGGCATATAACTTGGATTCATTGGGGAGTTCGAGCCATACGACTCGAAACACATCTTCCTCAACTTCTGGACTTTCTTTCAATAGGAACATGGACTTGAACAGTGTAATAAAAGCATCTCAATCTATTTCAAGAGAAGTAAAACAAGAGGGACTTCTGAAAAGTTTGATGCTTACTATCATGGAAAATGCAGGAGCCGAGAACGGTTTATTTATTCAAAATGATTCAGGTAAATTACGAATTGAAGCAGACTGTTCAATTACGAGAAATGAAAATGTATTTCTTGGTGGATTTGACATAAGTAAATTCAATTGTCCACAAGGACTACTTCGCTATGTATTAAGAACAAAAAAGGAGCTTGTATTAAATGATGCTCTAAAGGATGACACTTATCGATTTGACGAATATATTCAAACGAACAAAATTAAATCTGTCCTTTGTTTCCCGGTAATCCACAAGAATAGTGTCATTGCAATTCTATATCTAGAGAACAATCAAGGAACTCATGCCTTTACAAAAGATCATTTAGATACTATTCGATTACTCTCTTCTCAAGTTGCAATTTCCCTTGAGAATTCATCTTTGTATCAAAGTCTTGAGGATAAGGTTGCCGATAGAACAAAGAAGTTGAATCACGCTCACAAAGAGATCAAAGATTCTATCGTTTACGCAAAGAGAATTCAAACAGCCATTCTTCCTCAACCCTCTTTTCTAGCAGAGAAATTTAAAAATGGATTTGTATTATTCAAGCCAAAAGATGTCGTTAGTGGAGACTTTTTCTGGTTCAAAGAAGTTGATAATGTTCTATTATTTGCCGCGGCTGATTGCACAGGTCATGGGGTTCCTGGCGCAATGGTAAGTGTGATATGTAATGCGGCATTGAATAGAAGTGTGCGTGAATTTGGAATTGTAGACCCTGGAGTAATACTTGACAAAACTAAAGAATTAGTTGTTGAGGTTTTTGAAACGAGTGAAGAAAAGGTTCAAGACGGAATGGACATTTCAATCTGCGCTTTGAACATGGAAACAAATGAACTTAAATGGGCCGGGGCAAATAATTCACTCTATTGTATCAATAAGATTGATGAAAACACACCTGATTCAGCTTTAAAAACAGAGACACATTACTTGCACGAGGTAAAGCCAAATGTTCAACCGATAGGGATTTACGAAAAGAATGACCCATTTAAAACCCATACGATTCAAATGAAAAAAGACAGCATGATCTTTTTATCTACTGATGGATATGCTGACCAATTTGGAGGTTCAAAAGGAAAAAAACTAAAGACAAAGAATTTTAAAAGGCTATTGCTAGACAACTTTCATCTAGAGCCAGAAGTACAAAAGAATAATCTCGATAATGAATTCGAAAAATGGCGCGGAGATCAAGAACAATTGGATGATGTTTGCGTAGTAGGATTAAAATTTTAATATGATAAAAAACGGAATACTTTTAACGGGTGCAGCTGCAAGAATCTCTCAAGAAGTAGCAGTACTTGATTTACTATTTGCTGATGGTTTAAAAATCAGCCAAGATGAGTCATTCCTTGTCGGATACAGTTCTGGAGCAATGAATCTATTAGCATTGAATGGATGTTTCAGAAAAGAAAATCCATTAGACTGGAATACTTATTACAAGGAGAAAATATTGTTTCAATTGAAAGACAGTGATGTATTTGAAATCTTTCCACGCACTGGAAAATCCTTGTTAAACACTGCGCCCTTCAGGCCTTTTCTTGGGGGTATTTTGAATGATATGGGATTCAATTCTTTTGGTGCGCTCCCTTTCAGGTCATATGTATTAACTTCTCAAGTTCAAGATCTTGCTACTTATTGGGCAAATAACCAAAAACCAGGTCATGGGCAGCTAGACCCTACTGATTTATTCATGGCCTCTACCTCTATTCCAGTAGTGCTTCCTTCACAAGAAGTTAAGAATACGGACGGCTCCGTTAATCGCGATTTCCCAATGGGAGAATTTATAGATGGCGGAACTTGGGGTGCATTTAAAAACTACGCAAATGAACTTGGTGATTTCATCAAAAAAAATGGCCCAATGGAGGAACTTCATGTGATAAGCCCTATGCGAGAAACACTTGAGGAGTTAGAGAGTACAAAAAATCACCTGATTAAAAAACATAGTATTATTAAGACCGCAAAAATAGATTTGACCAACTTCAAGAAGCATTTTAAAATTGGCCTTCAAGAATTCCTCACCTTCTTATCAAGCTTAAACACATTGAATGCTAAAAAGGACATTTCTCAAGAGATTTTTGTTTCCTTACCTGCAATGAAGAAAAACACCGGTATCCTTAGTTTTGGCAAACAAAAGGAAACTTATGATACCGTTCATGATTGGTTAAGCGGAGAAGGTAAAGACCAGCTTAAGGTGCCAATAGCTGATTTTTTAAGGCAAAATGGTAAGGATTAATCACATAAATGACTAAGCTTCAACTCAAAATGAATGTTGCCCCCTAGACCTATGAATATTTTACCTTGGTTTAAATTAAACTTTTCACTAGAAGATGAAAAAGAAAATGATAAGTTTCATATCATTTGGAAGATAAACTATTTATCTCTTCTTGCCATGCTTATTATTGCTATTGCAAGTATTGCGGGTGATATTGACAATACTTACCTTTTTTTAGGCGCTTCTCTAATACCCATTGTCAACTTGCTCATAATGAATAAAACAAAGAGCTGTCATTTTGCTTTATGGTTTATTTGTATTGCGGGCCTTCTGTTCCCTATTTATACATTGTGCACTTTTCATGACATGATACATTATGGGGATTTGCTCTGGCTCTTGGTTACCGTTTGCTTTGCTTATTACGGTCTAGGCCTGAAAATAGGCAGGGTCTTTCTGGCAGCGACTATTATAATTCTTGCCGTTTATATTAATTTCTTTCTGAATGATAACATTTCTCAATTAAAACCTTTTGAAACTTCAACAAAGCTCGCCTTGTTTTTTGAATTAACCCTAGCACTCATAATTATATTCACCATTTTGACTTTATTTATAAAACACGAAAGAAAATCTCAAAAGAAAGTTGAGATTGTAAATAAAGAATTAGAAGGCAAAAACTTGCTGATGGAAGCGCAAAATCATGAAAAAGAAATTCTCTTGAAAGAAATTCATCATAGGGTAAAAAACAATTTGCAAATAATTTCAAGTCTTCTAAACCTGCAGACGAGTGAAGCCGAAGACAAGGTGATTAAAGATACATTACAAGAAGGTAGAGAAAGAATCATGACAATGGCAATGTTACATCAAATGCTTTATCAATCAGAACATTTGGACACAATAGATTTAGACGGCTACATCAAAGAGCTTATCGAAAATTTAACGTTGAGCTTTGGCAAAGAAAATTTCGCTTTTGAAATTGATGTGAAGAACATTGTTTTAGATGTTGATACAACCCTGAGCCTTGGTTTAATTCTCAATGAATTGCTGACAAACTCTTTTAAATACTGTACATCTCAAAACTGTAAAATCACAATTCAGTGTAAAGAAACAACTCAAAATCATTATGCCTTGGTTTACTATGACAATGGACCCGGCCTACCAGCAGAAATTAGTTTAGAAAACACAAAGACATTAGGCTTGAAATTAGTTTCACTCTTATCAAGACAAATAAGCGGAAGTTGCACCTATGAGCAAATTAATGGCGCGCAATTTGTGATTAATTTTACGAATATTGAAGAACGAAAATCTTTAGACTGATGTCGATAAAAATATTAATTGTTGAAGACGAGATTATTATCGCCGAAGATCTCAAATCTATTTTAGAAGACTACGGTTATGAATGTGCAGGTGTAGCCTTAAACTACACTGAAGCCATTAACGTTTTGGAAAAGACAGAGGTTGACATTGCCTTGCTTGACATAAACCTTGGTGGAAGAAAAACAGGAATTGACGTAGCCGGATATATTAGAGAAAATCATAACATCCCATTAGTTTTTATTAGCTCAAATAGTGATCCAATCTCAGTAAAAGCGACCCAAACAGTTAAGCCCAACGGATACATAGTAAAACCTTTCAAAAAAGAAAACATCTTTGCTTCTATTGAAACATCATTAGTGAATTATCAAGGAAATGATTTGACCTCAATCGACTCTTTTGACAAGGATTTTATTTTCATTAAACAAAATGATCTATTTCATAAGGTTCTAAAAGAAGATATTCTTTGGCTGATGTCTGATAAGAACTATACAGAAATTCATACCAATGATAAACGATTTGTCACAAGAGGTAGCATCAAGAGTGTATTAGAAAATTTAGACTCTAATAAATTTGTGCGCACGCACAGAAGCTATGTCGTCAATTTTGACAAAATCAAAGCAATCAACAGCACATATATCCTGCTCAATGAAGAGAAAATCCCAATTGGAAGCTCTTATAAAGAATTCATTCTGAAAAAAGGGAATCTCCTTAAATAAAAAACACCCCATTTCAATGAAATGAGGTGTAAAAATAACTTCCTATCACTTCTGAAGATAGGTTGATATGAAAAGATTCTATTGCAAGTCACAAGTTGTTACCACATCTCCTTCGGTTCCAGCAACCTCAAGTTCTGTGCAATGCTCTTCAGCTTTCTTTTTAGATGTCGTAATCTCTGAGTCTATTTCGAATTCAATTGTTCCCCCAAATCCGTCAGGAGAAGAAGTTAAACAATCACAAGTCCATTCTTTTACGCATGAACTCAAGGCAAATACTGAAAGAGCGGCAATAATAAGTACATTTTTTTTCATAACAATAATTTAAGTGTTGATTTGAATACATAGATATTACATTTCTATAGTTTTAGAAAAAAATTGGTATGAACACACTACACAGAGGTAAGAACAGCCCTTTTCATGGGTACAATTAATTTGAGCAGAGCAACTTTGATCAATCCTTTTTCAAATAATTTGGGCTTAAATGATTAGTTTAGAAGCGCATAACTTTTGTACTATGGAAAATAAAGTGTTAACTAAGAAGGAAATTGCCGAATCATTTACTACAGGTAGATTCGAAGATACTTTCCCTTATTTAGCTGAAGGGGTTACTTGGAACATTGTTGGAGATAAAGAACTCTGTGGTAAATCCGAAGTTGTTTCTAACTGCCAAGCAACGTCTGAAGCAAGTAATTTGGTTCAAAAGATATTCACTCAAGAACAACTCATCAGAGATAAAAACAAAATCGTCATTAAAGGATCAGGTGAGTTTATCAGACAGGGCAAAAGGGTTAACCTGATTGCGTCATGTGATGTTTACGAATTTAACGACAACAATGAAATTGAAACAATTTCTTCTTATTGTATAGCAGAAAAATCATAGGTGCTCAGTCAAGATTCGTCTTCTATAGCCTATCCACTCTGAAGCCTCACCTTTCCGTTTTTTCCAAATCTCCGCCTGCCATTAACTTATACCAACTAAAGTCATCAAAAAGAAAAAGTTCGCCTGATTCGTTTTGTTCCCATTTGCTAAAGAGAATTTTAGAAATGAGGCTTCCCTTATAGTCGTAAAGCTCTACGGTCTTGCCAATTAATGCAATAACATATGACCTTTCATGGACCTTAATGAGCTCAATTGAATTGAATTTAGGCGGTAAAATTGCTTTCATTTCAGCATTTATCACTCCTGACTTATAGGCTTCTTTGAAAATAGTCAATCCAAACTCTTTAAGAGGTTCAAAATTGAGTTTCTCTTGCAGAGTTGGTTCTATCACCGTCTCACCTGTTTTCGTAACAACTCCAAACCAGCTATCAATTTTGACACAAACAAAATTCTCGTAAACACCTTTCACTTTTCTATATCTATAGTTGACAATGGTGTCACCCCTACGATCAAAAAAGCAATAACTATTGCCTAGTTTTCCTGCACCAAATTCTCCGTCCCAAAACTTTATCTTGGAAAATTTCGGTTCAAATAATAAAGTTCCGGCAGAATCACAAATCCCATATCGACCAGCCATCTCAACTTTAAAATATTTTTTATCCGGCCATACTAACCATATTTCATCATAAAGTGCTTCGTCAATTCGATTTCCTAAAGAGTCAATGAAAAGTGATTTTCCCCCTGAACCTCTAAACACTCCAACTTGACCAATGAATTGGTAATTACGATCCGTTGAAAATGGCTCGTACACATTGGTATTAAGATTGTAAAGTCGAACCTGGTCATCAGATACAACCTCGATAAGAAAGTCATCCTTTAAATTAAGTTCTTCATGTATAGGTTGCAAGACTACTTTCCCAACAGAATCAATTACACCAACCTTTGAATTTTGCTCAATAAGAAAAAATAATTTTGATTCTGGCCCCACATTCCATTCATGTTGCCGAACCCACAAAAAATCAATTTTGTCGTATTTTGGTTTTGACAAGAGCGTGCCATCAAAAGACACCAATCCGACCTTCTCTCCTTTGATAGGAAAGAAATATTCATGTCCATGCCTTCTTTCCTCAATTCGATCAAAGTCGCCAACGTAAATCTCTTTTCCGTCACCACTCAATAAAACTTCTTTCCCGTTTTTTCTAGCAATTAATACCCTACCAAAATTATACACTATTTCATCATAACAGTCATATTCAAAAGGTAAAAGAACCTTTCCGGTGGAATCAATAACCCCTAACTTACATTCATCATTCTCGTCTCGAATTGACATAGCTATTCGTCCTCTAGAGAGCAAGTCACCCCAATAGACATAATCATCCCAATAAGGTAATCCGTAAATTGGAGCGGCAATTTGACGCCCTGATGTTTTACAAAAGCCATACCCTTCTCCTTTTTGTACGAGGCACCAGTTTTTTTCATTTTCATAAATCTCATCATATCTTGGCGAGCAATGAATTAGACCTTTATTACTCATAAATCCCCAACGACCATTCTTCTTATAGGCATAAGTGCCATCCTCCATTGCCCGTAATTCTTCAAACTGTGGTTCAATTACAACTTTGCCATTTGTATCCGCCAAACCCCAGTTGCCATCATTGATAATGATAAAGTGATCACGGAAATCATATTTAGTCATTACAGAATCAAAGCGATTTTCTAAAACAACCGTCATGTCAGAATAATCTCCATACATCAATCCCCATTTACCATCCTTCTTGAATGATGTCAGGTTGGGAAATCGAGTCATGTATTCCTTGTACAATCCTTCATAGTTTTGAGGAAGAATGAAATTCTTCAGAGTGTCCATAAGACCTACTTTTCCATCATTATTCGCTTTGATCAATCCAGAAAAACCATCTGCATTTAGTGCCTCATATTCAATATCAATGGCAACTGATTCATCCTCATTAATATATCCTCGCTTACCATCAATTTCAACATAGTATTGAATTCCTTGCTTGGGACAATCAACTTGATTACAACGAGTCTCGATAAAATCATATTGGCAACTCAACGCAACTGTACCATCCACCCACATTAATCCATATTTACCATTTTTTTCAACTCGCAAAGAACTGTACATAAATCCATTGTAATGTCCATTCGTCATTAAAGAAATTGCCTCATACTCAAATGGTATCACAACTTCATTTTTAGAATTTAAAAGACCGAACGTATCGTCAAGTTCTGCAATAAATATTTTAGGGTGACTACTAGTTATTCTGATCAAACTATCATATAAAAGAGGGATGATAACTGTATCCCCTTTATTGACAATTCCGTATTTATCATGTTGTTCTACCAACTGAAATTCCTCTCTGTTATAAGGAACATAACTTTCAATGAAATCAACTTTTGAAGTGTCTGGAGGAACAATTCGATATTCGCATGGGGGGACATACATTGCTGAAGTCATGGGATACATTCTCCAATGTCCATAGAAGAAGTCATGCACCAAATGAATTGTGGTGTCAGAGCGGTCAATAGTTTGAACCTGGGTGAAGCTCGGCGATACTACATTCAATAATATGATAAGAAGGAGATTCTTCAATCAATAGGGTTTTAAGATTATATAAGGTACTTATAATTCAGGTGTTTAGGACGGAAGGCTATGTTAAAAGATGTTTAAAACTATCCGTATTGCAAGTCAATGCTCCATTCGACAGAAATTACACTTTATAGCAAATCAGCAATAGCGTCTCTCATCACATAGAAAATTAAACCGACAGCGCCAGACATTACCCATAGAATTTTTTGAGTAGTAGTAGATTGAGATAAAAACCCCTTAAAATCAGATTTTTTTTCCTGAATGTCTTTCACTGTCACATTGGGCCCAGGCACTACTATTAGGCCCACTCCCATAAATAGAATACAAGGTCCAAATAATAATACTTTCGGAGCCATTCCGCTGTCTGCATACATGGTATAACCTAATGCCGACATGAAGCCTCCAATGATTAAAAAGGATATCCCTAAAAGTGTTCCAAATTTCATTCTTTTACCTTTTTAAATGGCTAAGCCAAAATATAAAAAATATGATGGTGAAAGTCCTTTTCACAACATTAAATACAAAAAAGGATCTCGTTATTTTTATGTGTAAATTCAATTCGCCTCAAGTTGCTTTATGTACTTTTTGAGAAGATTGTGATCGACAACAGTGCTCGCTGTGAGGATTCCGGCAATCATAACAGTAGTTGTGGCAAGTGTGATAACGTTTGCGCCAGTGAAGTACAAATTGTCGATCTGCGACTCAGGCTGAATACCCAAATCTGTCATTTTCATTTTTGATGCCTGCAGCCCATATACCGCACCGTCTTCGTAACTATTTCTCTCCACAGCAAGAACCATTGGAGTGTCAATCTTGGTGTACTCAATATATTTATCTACCTCTGGGAACCAAGTGTATACGACCTGCTTGAGAATGGCTTCTGTCATAGCTTTTTCAAGTTCTATTCGTTGATTATGATCAAAGTTCTTCCACTTTAAGAAAAACTCGAAATCTGCAATGCGTCCCAAAGGAAGAGACCTCAAGGCCTCTCCAGCAATGGCAGCCGCCCTGGGAAGATAGCGTGGCATAAGTGTTCTGGGGATTGCTTTCGGACTAAAACCAGAGAGAATTGAAGGAAAACATGTTGTCACTTATTTCTTTGATAAAGATCATTCTTCTCCTTTCGATTTAGACGTAAAGAACACAGGTTCTAATTTATTCAAATTCCTCTGGAAAGAGAATGATGCAATAAAATACCTTGAAATAGGTCTTAGCAATAAGGAAGACCTTTATGCGAGTTATAACACCCCAGGATTAGAAACTGAGATAATGTTGTACTCCTTGAATGTAATTGATAACCAAAAAGTTTTAAATGGGCAATCTACCAAAAGCGGAAAGAACAAAAAAGGAAGAGAAATTCTATTAAAAGTTGCTGATTAAAAGACAAATCTAAAGTCAAACTAATTCATTGACGATAATAACACGATTTATATTTGCGGAGAATACCCAAAATTAATTCAATACACTTCAGTTTTGAGCCCTCAATAAACACTCGACAATGCCCTCAATGTTAAATGAATAACAGTCATCCATCTTTTTTTAACAAAAATGCTCACTCCTCTTTTTGAAAAATTAAAGAAAATAAATCATCCAAAAGGGATGATACTATGCTTAAAATGATACTTTTAGCGCTTCTTATAAAAGCTCATCTTCATGAAAATTACGTCATCTCCGCGCGAATTGAATAAAATACAGGTAGTCGCAAGCCTTTTAGAATTTGACCACGAATCAGTAACATCAATACCTGCGGGTTATCCCTTTTCGATACAAGAACTTATTGATGCTGAAAAAGGAATACAAGGCGAAATCATATACCCTTGGTCTTCGGATTACTCAGATGCGAAACACTCAGAAAATCCACTTTTTGATGCCAAACCTACCATGGTGGTTTTCGTTGCAAATTATAGTGACATCAGATGTTGTTTAAAGCTGGCAACAGATAAAAACCTAGCAACGACTATTCGCTCTGGACGTCACAGTATAGCAAACTATTCAGTTTGTGATGGCCTTGTAATTGATGTAAGTAAGTTTCAAGGAATTTATGTTGATCGCAAACCTATTATTGAAGATAGTACAGTCTGGGTGCAAGCTGGCGTTACATTTGAAGATCTAAATCCACAATTAGAGTTTTACGGTATGCATCTTCCTGGCGGTGGATGTCCCACAGTTTCAGTAGCAGGTTATATGCAAGGAGGAGGCTACAGTCTTACTTCTAGAACCTACGGCATTCAATCTGACTTAGTAGTTGAATTTTCAATGATGCTTGCTGACGGAAAAATAGTGGTAGCGAGTAAAGATCAAAATGAAGATCTCTTTTGGGCTGTGCGTGGCGGAACAGGAGGGAATTTTGGTATCCTGCTTGACATGAAGTATAAAATATTTGAATTAGGTAAAATTTGGGGGTTTGCTTTAGAATGGGATTTTGAAGAGGATTTCAAGGATGCGGGAGAAGCCTTGTATTTAATACAAGAACATTATTTAAAAGGAAATCAGCATCCTGAACTTGGGATTCAAACAATGGTATATACAGACTTTGGAAGTGTTCTTACTGAAGGGCGCAAAAAAGTTCGTTTTGGTGCAAGCTATGTGGGCACTAGAGAGGAACTGTTTGCAACAATTGATCCTCTTTTAAAAAGTAAAGGAGTAGTAATATCTGTTAATCCTTGGCAGGGATTATATTCAGAAGTAAACAATGATATTATTGAAGGTATTCCTAATTTCGGAGAGGCGACACTTTCATATCTACCTCCAGCGTACAACGGACCAGTTTATTATGGACGTAGCACCTATGTTTCAAAGTCTCTTACAGCAACAGATTATGAAGACATTCTTGAGTTCTTCAAAAAGAATAGTGCAAATAACCTCACCATGATTGACTTTGAAGCATACGGAGGAGTTATTAATGAATTTGATTTAAAAGATTCTTCATTCATTCACCGGGATACAATTTTCGATTTTTATGTTCTTGCCTTCTTTAATGCTTCTGACAAGAAAAAAAATAGACAATTTATTAAGGACATGTATGAGTTCATGGAAAAGTTTTCGAATGGTCATTCCTACCAAAATTATCCCAACAGAGATCAAGAAGATTGGCAATGGGCTTACTGGGGAACTTATTACTACCAGTTAAGAAAGGTTAAGGAAAAGTACGACACGAAGAATTTCTTCAACTATGGTCAGACTATTGGAGCAGATTTGAAAGATGAATTTGCTGATAAACAAGAATTTATATTTGAATCAAATAGCCCAATCATACATGAAAATTATTAAACTAATTGCCTTATTCGTAAGTGTTTTTTCTTGCGGGGTAAGTTCTCTTTATGCCCAATCACCGATCCAAATTAATGAAGGTGAAAGTATTAGTATTGGTCAGAACATAGAATATCTTATAGATACCACCGAATCATTGGGAATTAACGATCTCTCTGACAAGACATTTACCCCTTGTGAAACTGACATCCTAAATCTTGGAAATACACTATTTCCAGTATGGATGAAATTCACAGTTTCCAGTGAAACAGAAGAGATAATTTTTCTTCAAATAGCTGCCTCATTACTGAATGAACTAGATGTTTACAGAATGGATGAATCTCCCGTAAAAATATTTTCTGGAGGTGCTGGAGTTGGATTTGATGAAAGACCTATTTCCGCCGAAAATTGGCTGATAGAACTGGAACTAAACGACTCATTGGCATCTACTTATTACATTAGAGGTCAAAGTTTTTATCCTTTTCAAATCCCTATTAATTTGTCAGCAAATGACAAATTAATAGAAAGTAATCAACTGCATTACTTGTTTTGGGGATTGTATTTAGGCATAATGATTTTTGCCTTTGTATACAATCTGTTTATTTATATTTCTGTTCGCGACCGCAGCTATTTGTATTACTTAATTTATATCGCGTGTTCAACTTTATTTTATTTAGGATTAGAAGGCTTTGGATTCCAATTTATTTGGCCAAATATTCCAGAAATTAATCCAATTGTCCCGGTACTTGTGAGTATCACGAATATCGCAATTACGTTATTCACGCTACGTTTTCTTGGGATTACCAAAAAACAAAAAAAGCTTTACTATATAGCTTACGCAGTGATATGGGTCAATGCCGTAATTGCTGTTATCAATGTTGCAGGATTTTTTGTAGAAGCCCTCATGTTATCACAAATGTTTAGCTTATTAGCATGCATCTATTTTATTATCACAGGTGTAATAAGTTTGAAAAAAGGTGTTCCAAATGCTAAATACTTCTTGGTGGCTTGGGTAACATTTACGCTGATGGTGATTACATATATCCTTGCTCTAAACAATGTTATCCCTAGTAATTTCTTTACCACTCACGGAATTTACATTGGGCATATAACTGAGGTTTTACTATTCTCTTTTGCACTTGCTGATCGTATCAATTTACTTCAGAGAAAAAACATTTTTCAGCTGGAAGAAAATCGAGAACTGGCCCTTAAAGTGAACAAAGAACTTGAACAAAAGGTGTCTGAAAGAACTAAAGAGTTAGCTATTGAAAAAGAAGAAGCGGATCGACAAAGAAAAAAAGCTGAAGAATCTGAGGCATTCAAGCAAGAATTTCTTGCCAATATGAGTCATGAGATTAGAACTCCTATGAATGCTGTTATGGGAATGACGAATCTAGTTTTAGATACTGAATTGAAAGACAAGCAAAAATCATATCTAGAAAAAGTAAAAAAATCCTCTGACAACCTTCTTCACATCATCAACGATATTTTAGACCTCTCAAAAATTGAGGCCGGAAAAATGGAGTTGGAAGAAATTGACATGTCAATGGTTGACACAGTTGACCAAGTCAAGAATACTCTAATGCATAAGGCAGAAGAGAAGGGTTTAGAACTTTTGGTAAAAATAGATCGTGAAATAGATGAGATTGTGATCGGAGACCCAGTACGTCTAAATCAAGTATTGATAAACCTTACGGGTAATGCAATTAAGTTTACTGAAAAAGGAAGTGTTGCAATTAACCTTAAAAAGCATGGAGACAAAATTCGTTTCTCTATAGTTGATACTGGAATTGGAATTGCGGAAGACAAGATCAAAACAGTTTTTGAGAGTTTTGGACAGGCGAACACATCCGATACAAGAAAATATGGTGGAACAGGTCTAGGACTTTCAATATCTCAACAGCTAGTTAATTTGATGGACAGTACCATTGAGATAGAAAGTGAAGTCGGAAAGGGAACCAACTTCTTCTTCGATATTGATTTAAAAGTTGGAGATAGAGATCGATACGAGGAGAGAATTGCAGGAAGTGAAAATGTAGATGGAACCATACTAGATGGGCTCAAAATTTTGATTGCTGATGATAATGAATATAATCGTATAGTAGCTCGAGACACTATTCAGTCAAAAGCCAATGTCACGATAATTGAAGCTGAAAACGGACAAGAAGTATTAGACAAACTCACCGAAGATGTGGACATCATATTAATGGATGTTCAAATGCCAATAATGAGTGGGCTTGATGCTACCACGAACATTCGAAAACTAGAGAATAAAAAACTTCAGAATGTACCAGTTGTAGCCCTTACTGCCAGCGTATTGAGAACTGATTTAGATAAATGTATAGATGCTGGAATGAATGGTTATATACCAAAACCATTCAAAGCTCAAGAACTGATTGCCGGAATTGCTAAGGCTTTAAAAATCAAGCTTAAATTGAATAAAAAGGTAAAAAAGGAACAACCAAAAAAAGCTGTCACTGATGCCTCATCTGAAAAAATTACAGACCTCACGTATTTAACTGAGTTTTGTGATGCAGACAAAGACAAAATGCAAAAGTATGTCGATATGTTCTTGAAAACTGCGCCTAACTTTTTGACAGATCTTGAAGCCCTAATGAATGCAAAAGATGGAGAAGGAATCGCCAACCACGTGCATGGGTTCAATACCAAATTTGTTATGATGGGTATGAACGAAACAAAGTCATTATCTATCGCAATAGAAAATGAGCTCAGAGAAGATGGAGATTTAACGGACATCAATAAGAAAATACAATTACAAGTAGAAATTCTTGCTAAAAACGTAACTACTGCAATAGAGGAGCTAGCTTAGTTTTCGAATCAAAACTATCTCTAATTAATACAAAGAACTAAAACCAAGGAACCATGAGTCAATTTGATTTTCCAAGAATTAATTTTGAAGGCACTGCTGAATTAGATGTACCAACTGCCAATAATGGATACCATGACCCTATACGTCTTTTCAATCAAGACAAATCGCAGCAATATATGCCACCCCGAGTTTATATCTATAAACAACCGGACGACCCTGCTGTTATGACTCCTACTTATAAAGGTTATGATGAGTTAATGGCACACATTGAATCAAATCCAAAGATTGAGATGTTGGCAGATTCTATAGGAGAAGTGTACGTCCCTATAACGGCAGTTGACAATGAGAATTATCAAGCTTGGGCACAGACTTTTTTGGGAGCGAAAGAAAATACAATTGACAGTGATTGGAACAAATTCTATACACTGTATGACGTCATCAACCGTGCTAACCACGGCCACGGAATAGCAGGCATTGCTCCTGGTTACTGGAATCTTTACGGTGATCTTTCTTTTAAATTAAATGACGATTGCAAAGTTCATGGCATTACTGTTCCAGAAGGAGATGGAACTAGAACTTATACTAGCGAAGACGAATCGAAATTTCCAGATTCATTTATGTCTTTAGCGCCCATCTTAGAGTCAATACTTTCGTTTGACAATGACCCGACATGGCCAGAACCAACGCCTACAGCTAATTTATGCGATCTTGATTCTATCGGACAATTAACAACTCAAATTTTTATCGGAAAAGCCTCTTTGGTAAACAAAAACTTGGATCCTGCCGAGTTTTACATTCAAGGAAATCCTGTCAAATCTACTAACCGCTGGATGAACCTGTTTCGAGTAATCAACACAGCGAACATTATACCTACAGGAGGGTCTGGATGTTTCTATGCTAAAATTAATATTGATAGAAATGAAAGCAATAAATTAGCTGACACTATTGAGGCATATTTAGGTAAAAAAGTAGATGCCTTCTTTCTGAAATTCAATATTCATCAAGTACAAGAAATTAGAAACCCCAACTATCCAGCCTTAGCAAAAAAAATTGTAGCAAGAGGAAGCACGAAATTGCCCTATAATCCAGCCTTAGTCAAAGTATCGGGTTCTATTTGCCCTTGGTATGAAGGTGAAATGGATACCTTAAGTATAAGTCGTTTGCTTCAAGCTTGGGATACAGGAAGTTCAAGATTAGATTTAACGTCATTACCAACATGGAATTCATTTGGACGGGACATGATAAACCCGATACCCGAAGGCAAAACAGAGCCAATTGGAATCGTAACAGATCTTAATCTGGCCCCAATTCAATTTGTTCATGACAAGGAAAACAAAATTATTTCACTAGATCTTTTTAATTCAATTCCTGAATATGGTTGTGATCAAGAAGAAAAATACCCAAGGACTTCAGCCGGTGGTGATATTAAAAAATTCAATACGTACGAAAACTGTGATCTTGGTGAGATTTCTATATACTTCGGTGAAAGAGGTACAAACACACTAATAGGTAAGTTTAATTGGGAAGAAGACTACAAGTCAGAAAGAACTAAAGCAAACGGTGGTGTCGTTGATATTCCGGCAGACAGAGAAGATTATTCTGGAGGGGCTTTTTATCTCGAATTAACCACTAAATATGCTGATGGCTCTGTTATTCCGAAAACAATAATGACCGAAAATGAACTATGGATGGGAACAGATCAAGTGGCTGTTTACGCCCAGCAGCCTAACGTCATACCTGTTACAATTGCTGGAACAGAAAATCAAAATCTTTACCTCAGTAGTGGACATCTTAACGAAGAAATACAAGGCTACTACGAAAAAGCAATCCTCAGAGTATTTCATAGAGGACAGGCTGATCCAAGCAAAAAATTTACTGTTCATAGACAAGAATTAAACATGATTACCGGTGCCACTACTGATGAAAAAGTTGAAGTTTATGACGGTCTTGAATTAAAGTTTGATGTCACAGAAATTGGAGTTGCTAACTACGGATACGTATCTGACAAGAAAATGACTTTCCCAGCTCATTTCGATAGTCTTTTTGAGTGGATAACCAATGCCCAAATTAATTGCGTGAGAATATTGGCTAATTCAGATCGTTTCAAAGAATATGTTGATGACGTCAACCCCAAAGAGATTCCATGGCAAGTAATTTATGATGAGGTACTAAGTATGTATAGAACAACTCTACCCATAATGGATGTTGTGATGCCAATTAAACCAGAAGTTTGGTCAAATCCTGATAAAATGGAAAGGGTTAAAATGTATGTTGAGCCTTCAAATTGGCAGAACCCATACTACATGCCAATCACGAGAGACTTGTCACTATCACAGCTCAAACTATTAACCACGTGGGCTGATCAAAACATAAATAAAAAGAAAGTATAATGAAGAAATTAACTTATTTGATATTCTCAGCAAGTCTTTTAATTGCTGCAAGCTGCAGCGAAGAAGAGGATGAACGCGCAAATAAAAACGAAGAGGAAATCGTAGAAGAAAAGAAAGCAGAAGATTTAGATGATTGGTATACAATCGTCTTAAATAAAACTGACAAACCTATGCGAATTCCCGGTATTCAATCTTTTGCATGGGGTCAAACTAACAATAGTATTGTCGCTATCGGTGGGACGATTGATGGTAAACATGGAGGCGAAACAAATGAACAGGATGCATTTCAAACAAAGATAAAAAATGACTCCGTCTATTTCTTTGATTTTGATGAACATATAACCGTTGGACAAAATGTACCATTGGCTTACGTAGATGCCCTCAGCGGTTCAAACCCACTCTACTATCAAAAAGGAAATAGCCTCTACTTTGTAGGTGGTTATACAAGAGAGGGCTTAGGAAGAAACTTCAGTGTAACTTCTGATAATTTCTTTGAGTTTAATCTCGAAAAGTTAATTGGCTTTACCAAAGGAGAAGTTGAATTCGAAGAGACTATAATTCAACATTTTAATAGTCCATTTGTTCAGGTAACTGGGGGAGAAATGTTTGTTACTGATGACTACGTCTACCTTATTGGAGGCCATAATTACGACTCTCAATATTCTACTGGACACACAGGTATATACACAAATGCTATTCGCAGATTTAAAGCTGAAGGCGGAGTTATGTCAGACACGGCATCATTAATTGACAAAGACAGACTGCACCGCAGAGATTTAAATGTTATAGAAATTGTAGATAATAATGGTCACTTAATGCCTGTGATTTTTGGAGGCGTATTTACTGAAGAAACCAAGGCATTCACGACTCCGGTCTATATCCATGGTACGCAAACGGGAGACATCTCAATTGTTGAAGATACCATGAACCAAAAATTAAATCTATATACTTCAGCACACTTCTCTGCATGGTCACCTGAATTCACAAACAGTCTAGTTGGAGTAATTGGGGGAATCTCAGCAATGTCATACAGTGAAGAAGAAGGAAAATTAGTTTACGGATATCCCTTAGATGGCAGTGGAACTGATTGGTTACCTTTTTCAAATCTTAGTACGCTTTTATGGTCTGATGGAGAAAACACAATTGAATTTCCACAATCACCGGCAAATGGAGGAACAAAACTCCCTTATTACATTGGCTCAGACGCTGCATTTATTCCTTTAAAAAGTATGATGTCTGACAAATATGAAGGACTGATAAATTTAGATGCTTTCCCAAATGAAAAAGGAGAATCAGTTTTAATAGGCTACATGTTAGGGGGAATATTATCATCTGGTGCCACAACTACTAGCACGATTGGTCCTGTACCCACAATGGCAAACGAAGTTCTATACGAAGTGAGTATAGAAAGAATAAGAGAATAATCAGCACAACGATATAGAAATCAATTTGTTCTTTAAATTATGATTATGAACAATGACATAAAGAAAATATTTGTTGTTGTTGATGATGATAATTACCTCAATTCTAAACTGAAACAATCTGCGTATGGCTTGGAAATTTTAAAATCGATCAGAACTAAATTACCAGAGATGTAATATATATGCTTTGTGGTCAAGAGAGCTTTAAAACCACAGCCAAAACAATAGATGAAGGAGTTAACCTTTATATCATCAAAGACAAAGATGCTTTCGAAAAAATAAAAAATCTGTAGATGCTAAATTGTTCGATACTGCTTCTGTGCTATTCACAGATTTTAAAGGTTTCACAACACTATCTGAGCAATTAAGCCATACAGATTAGATTGATGAATTAAACATCTGCTTTTCCAAATTTGATGAAATCGTAAGAGAACACGGGATTGAAAAAATAAAGACCATTGGTGATGCATACATGGCGGCAGCTGGTGTTCCAAAAGCTAATCCATGCAGTACAAACGGAAAAAGTCCCTATCAAAATACAAGAGTTCATTTTATCAAGAGCCGAGCGCAAAGAAGCAAATAAAGAACCATTTTTTGAAATAAGAATTGGTATTCATACAGGCCCCGTCATAGCCGGAATTGTTGGACTGACAAAATTTCAAAATGACATTTGGGGGGATACTGTGAACGTTGCCAGTCGCATGGAAAGTTCAAGTGAATATTTCTGAAGCGACTTATCAACTGCTAAAAGATGAAGAAAACTTCTCGTTTGAAGCAAGAGAAGAGATAGCAGTAAAAGGATTAATGAAAATGTACTTTGTAGAAATCAAGTAATAATCTTACTCCTCTATTGGAATTCCAAATATCCTTATTAAGTGGTAAAACCAGCGTTTTATTCACTTCTTCATGGAGTAAATTTGTTATATTTGTCTGAACCCAAATCCAAAGAAATGGAAATTAAAACAGCGAAGAAAATATTCATTGTAGATGATGATGAAATGTTAACAATGGCCATGACAGATTACTTGTCAAAAGAGGGACATAGCGACATCAGAGTATTTCATACAGGTGAAGATTGTGTAAAGCATATATCTGAAAATCCTGACGTTGTTATTCTTGATTTTTACTTGAATACGGTTGAGAAAGATGCAGCAAACGGATTAGAAGTTTTAGAAGCAATGCGTGAGCAATTACCAAAGGCGAGATTTATTATGCTATCTAGCCAAGAAAGTTATTCTAAGGCTGCTCAAACTCTGCAAAAAGGCGCTGAGCAATACGTCATTAAAGATGGAGAAGCTTTCAGGAAGATTGCAGAAATTATCTAAAATTAGAGATTCATTTATTCTCAGTGAATCAAGCTCTAATGGCTAATTCGAAAGCTTAAAGTTCACTTTTCGAAGTGCTTATTACTTCTTGTTTTACAGCATAAGAAACTGAGCTTATATTGCCTATTAGCAGACGCTTTATCGACACTACATGAAGAGGTATATTTACATCTCCATATTCCTAATTACGTTCTTTCTTCTATCATTTGGTATAGTTGAATATTACGAAATACCATTTCTAAGTGACCCATCTTATATTCAAGAAAAAGGCGGGATTGTTGCTGCATTAGGTGGTCTAATTCTCTTAATTCTAGACATTTTCTTACCCATTCCAGGCAGTCTAATAATGATAGGTAACGGAGCACTATTTGGTGTGGGTCTTGGGATGATTTTATCAATGACAGGTGGAATAATTGCTACAATGATTGGCTTTGGGATTGGGAAAAAATGTAATCGTTTGATTGATAAAATCATTTCAGAAAAGGAAAAAGCAACCGCCGAAAAACTAATGAAAAAGTGGGGAATGTTTGCGATAATTATCACTCGTCCTGTTCCTCTACTTTCAGAAACAGTAGCTATTATCGCCGGCACCACTTCTTTTGGTTGGAAGAAAATAGTACTCGGTTCTATTCTTGGTTACCTGCCAGGGTGCCTTATATATTCTTTAGTCGGCAGTTCTACAATTGGAATAGAAAATAGTAGCTATTCATTTCTTATTGTAGTTGGAATTGCAGGTGTGTTTTGGGTTTTTGGAAAACTTTTAACTCGGAATAAATAAGACACCATGATCAAAGCACTTCTATTTCTTTTGAGTTTTTATTGCTTGAATCTAAGGGCTCAAGAGACCCTTCAAATAGTAAGGGGAAGTGTCAGCAATGTTTCCTCACAATCTGCACTTCAAAATGCTTCGGTAGATCTTTTTGGAGAAAAATCATATTTAACTTATACAGATAGCCTTGGAAATTTTGAATTAGAAGTCGAGGCAGGCACATATACCATCCAAGCTGCGCTAAACTCCTTCACAACTGAAAGTAGGAGTAACATTTCTATTTACTCTGGCAAACAGCAAAATCAGAATTTTGAATTGCAGGAATTAAATCTGAAACTGCATAAAGTAATCATTCGCCATCCTTGGCTCAGCGCTTCAAATTCTCTGAGCATGACATCTTTTCAAAGAATTGCCGGCAACTTTTATGACCCCGGAAGGTTGGTCAGCTCCTATGCCAACTCAATTAATGCCAACGACCAAGGTAACGGAATAATTGTTAGAGGTGCTTCCCCGAGTTTCATTCAATGGAAAATTAATAACGTTAACGTTGTTAATCCTAATCATCTTGAAAATGCCGGTTCAGTAAATGATTTACCAACACTTAACGCAGGCGGAGTTTGCTTGTTTAGTGCACAGCTTTTAGAAAATTCAACCTTTTATTATGCCCCTACAAACTACTTGTCAGGCAATTCAATTGGTGGATCGTTCAATATGAATTTACGTAATGGAAACAGAAAAAAATATGAGCACATCTTGCAGACGAGTTTATTAGGACTTGACTTTAGTTCAGAAGGTCCTTTATCAAAAAATAAACGTGCCTCGTACTTAGTAAATGCTCGTTATTCAACGGTGGGACTTCTAAATCTAATTGGCGTGGATTTTGGTGGTGAAAAGATCAATTATCAAGATATCTCCTACAAATTTAACTTCCCTCACAAGCGCGGACAGATTGATTTTTTCGGCGTTAGCGGATATAGTAATAACAATTTCACAGGAAAAATGGATAGCCTCGATATAGAGAATCAAAAACAGAAAATGAATATCGAATACAGATCGATAACTACTATAAACGGCATCAATTCATCTTTACGTATAAATGATAAATCATACCTAAAGAGTACCTTTATTTATTCACGAAAGAATATCAACCGATTCGCCACAAGAAGTAATTCATCTTGGGCAAATATTACTCAAACTGACAATTCCTATGTCCAACAAAATTTTTCATTGCTAAATTATTATTCTCGCACTTTGAAGAAGAATTTTCAGCTAAAAACTGGGCTCACTTATACTCATCTAATCAGTGATATTATATTTTCTATTGAAGACTCTATCAATGTAAATAGAAGAATTGCGGACCCGCTCTTAGAACCTTTCATAGAGATAAGAGGATCAATCAAAAGTAAATTGTTCATTCAACTGGGAATAACATCCCTTTATCACGCCAGACTGAAAACATTGAATCTTCAACCAAAAGTTGGGCTCAAATTTTATATTTCAGACGCCCAAGATATCGGAGTGAATTTCTCATCTGGAGCACAAACACAGGGGATTAACATGTACTTCAATTCGCTAGGAGAAAATGCGGTTCCAATAATCTCAAATTACCTTTCTTTAACTCACAATTACTTTTTCAAGAAAGTGAATTTCAAATCTGAATTCTTTTTCCAGCATTTTCATCATATTCCGGTCAATATTGCCAACAATTTTTCTGTTTTCAACAGCCTAAATGAATCAGTTACGTTTGATGTAATTTCAAATGGGGAAGCCAGAACATATGGATATGATTTAACCTTAGAAACTCAGCTGAGAACTTTTTACTGTATTGCGTCATTCAGTATTTACGATAGTGAATACAGTGTTAATGATGTTTGGAGCAAAGCCCGCTTTAATTCAAATTATAATGCGGTGCTATCCATAGGTAAAGAGTTCAAATTTAAAAAACCAGGAAGGCGTTGGAGTATGGATTTAAAGGGAGTTAGTAGAAACGGCTTTATGGAAGCAGACCCTCTATCACTTAACCAATTCAATTATACAGAGCAATTACCCCCCTATTTCAGGTTAGATATGCGTTTAGCAATCCGCAAAGACAAAAGAAAAGTTTCGAGCATACTTAGCCTAGATATCCAAAATCTTACTGGTAGAAAAAATGAGA
>JBLFXO010000011.1:0-24932 GCA_047609865.1 Arenicella sp. | reverse complement strand
TATTACAAAGATCCCTCTAAAATATCTGCGCTGACCTTTGGAAAAGCAGATCTTGAAAAAAGATGGAACAAAGATCATTGGACTTACTATTGGAGCAAAGGCTTCAAGTGTAAACTAAAAACCGAGTATGGAGGTGTATATGCCTTGCATTATGGAGGTGTACAGTATATTAAAACGGGTAGTTCTTATTCTTATGATAATATGCTTACAGCTGGTTTTGATGAGTATATAGGTATTCCATTACCTGAGAAAAGTACGATTAACGCTCATTTAAAAAAATCATTTGATCCCTTAAATTTTTATGGTGGTTATTTACTCAATTATGTTGTTGAGGCGCCTAACAACATTGAGTTGGCCGAAGATCCTAATTGGACATGGGTCGATTTAAATAGACTCAGATGCAATGTTACTGCAACTTACACTTTAAAAACTAACAATATTGGAGGAATGGAAGTGCAAAAGGGAATTTTTGAAATCGTGCTAGAGCGATCCTCGGATGGAGTCACTTTTGATTCAGATGCAAAATTATTAAATGGTGGAAAATGGCTTCCAGTTCCAAAAGGAGATAACAATAAAACTGAATCCTTAAAGAAATTCGCCCTAACTAAAACTGAAGCAGATGCAAAAAAAACACTGGCTCAATTGAATGCGGTTAGAGCTGCTGAAGAATTTAAAAAATCATTGGCCGTAATTGATGTTCCAAAATTCAAAAGTGGTAATCACTTGATGCAATTTACACATGAACTCTTATTAGAGGGTGATGAAGCAAAAGTGACCGCTTTTATGTATAAGATGTTTCCTAAATACTTTTTTGAAGAATGGAGTGATGTCGTCTTAAACCAAAACGGAGAGCGAATGATGGGAGAGGCATTAGAAGATTTGCCAAATTATAAACGTGCATTTTGTCAGCATCCAGTGATTAAAGAAATTAGTGCAGGTTATGTGCGTTTTTATGATCGAAGTAAAAAGCGATTTAACCGAATCAATATTTCATATGATAATGACAGATGGTACATCACAGATGTAGGCTACACTATTAGGTCAGAAGATTTCCCAGCTTACGAGCAAAGTGCAGAAGACAACTGTGAAGGAAACTTAATTTTTATTGATGAAGAGGCGGTGTTCAAACCTGGAGAGAGAATTAAAGTGCTTGAAAGAGGGACTTGGTTTGATGGAGAAGTAGTTTCTTCAGATATGACTAAAGGTGGTTACAATGTGACTTACGGAAGATCGAATCTTGCAGCTTGGAAGTTTGTGAATGAAATAAAAATAGGAGAAGTTCAAGAAAATGATGTTTTCAAAACATTTGAAATTGGAGAACAAGTGAAAGCTAAATATTCTGGAGTTTGGTACAATGCGATCATCAAAGAAGTGAGCTATGAGAGAGAGCAATATAAGGTGGAGATTCCGGACAGAGGAATTGAAGGCTGGTTGTCTTCATCTGAATTAGAAGCATCTGAGAGTAAAAAAGAAGATCCGAAAAACACAGGAACTGATGCAAATCCAACTGAACAAAAGAAAGAGAAAAAGAAGTTGAAACTAAAGATTCCAACAATAAAACTTAACTAATCAAAAAACCAATAATGATAACAAGACCAGTTATTACAGGATATTCATCCTATCAACAGAACCCAGACGGAACGTTTGTTTGCGGTGGAACTTATGATCGCTATCAAAAAAATCCGGATGGTACAATTGTTTGCGGCGGCGCATACAAAAGCTATGAGCAAAATCCTGATGGAACATATGTATGTGGAGATGCTTATGATGGTAAACAGAAAAACCCAGATGGCACTTATATGTTAGGTGGAGCGAATACCGGCTATGAGCAAAACCCTGATGGAACCTTTGTATGTGGCGGTGGTTATCACGGTAAACAACAAAATCCTGACGGAACTTTTGTCTTAGGTGGAGCATATAAAAGCTATGAGCAAAACCCAGATGGCACATTTATCTGTGGAGGAGCCTATGACGGCTTTCAGCAGAATCCTGATGGCACATATGTCATAGGAGGAGCTTATTCAGGATACCAAGAAAATCCTGATGGAACATTCGTTTGTGGAGGTGCTTATGATGGCAAACAACAAGATCCAGATGGCACTTATGTTTTAGGAGGAGCAAATAAAAGTTATGAGCAAAATCCAGACGGAACTTATGTTTGTGGAAATGCTTATGAAGGATATCAGAAAAATTCTGATGGTACATTTGCTTGTGGAGGATCTCAAAGATGGTGTACTAGAGAATATGAAATTAAGGAAGCTTAATTTTTGTTTTGACAAAAAAAGAGCGAAGAATAATCTTCGCTCTTTTCATTATTATTTCAATTATTGAATTTATTTTTTCTTATTTCCTTGTCCGTTGTATTTATTTCCGCTATTCCCTTTGTTTGATTTAGACTTCTTGTTTTTAGAATCATCTTTCAATTGATGAAATTCTGTTGACCCTGGTTTAATTCCCATTTCGTTGGCAATGGCGCCCCAGCCTTTAGACTTGTTCTTGCTGTATGTTTGAGCAACAATAGAAGGCTTATTCCCTGTTATTTTTCCTATTTCTAAAGAAAGATAAACATCTCCGGGCTCAAGTTTTAATGCAAAAAGAGCATCAATTTCTTTGAGGCTAACTGAAAACTCAACACTTAGATCTTTTTTATATAGGCTTAGATCAGCTTTAGCTGTTGTATTTATACTGTTAATGTCAGCATCTAATTCTGATGATCCAGTATTAAATTTCAATTGTCCAAAGACTAAAGTAGAAGTGATGATAAATACGAGAAGAGTGAGTGTTGTTTTCATAATATATATGTTTTAGTTCATTTCTAAGCTACAAAAATTCTATCATGATAAATAGCCATTCAATTCGTTCGTATGAATTTTATTTTTTCACCTCACGCCAGTTATTTTCCTAAATAATTGTTAACGCTAATACTTTACCAATTCGAAATACGTTTCTAATATGAAAGGTTACCTATTTAAATCTATGACATATACAGTTAAATAAATGAAACGCTCTGTGAGACCACCTATTGACTTTCAACTACGTATATTAAAGTAGACAAAGCAATTACTTAAAAAGACGACAACACTTAAAGACACCGACTCAAAAAACTTAAAAAACGCCTTTACATGCAATACCTTAAAAACGAACTAAACAAAATACTCCCGCTAGCGCTTCTCTTTGGAGCCATAGGAGGAATTTTGCTCATAGTAGTCACTAATTTATTGGAGCCTTCAATGGTATCGATTCTAGTTTCTTATGGATTAATCATTGGATCATCTGTTTATATACTGAACAGAATGAGATATAAGAATGAAATGAAAGGTTCTGTTCTTTATGGATACTGCGTTTATTTGGTGATGACAGCTATTGCATATGTTGACACTGTGATGAATGCGAATGCTGATTTTGTAAATCCAATTTTTGAAAACCTTGCTTTTTTCATAGCACTTCTAGCAGCGGTTTTATTTTTCTCGGGCTCAATCGCCCTTTTGTTCAAAAGAAAAGTGCTTCATTAACTGAGGAATTAACGCTAATTCTATCATAACTTAAAACAAAAAAAGGGGAGCTCAATGAGCTCCCCTTTTTGATTTCATATCTTGAGGTATTAACCTGCAGCAAGAATACCAATTAGCTTTAAACCATCCGTTCTCTCTTCAAAATAGAGAAAAGTTGCAGAGCCATATTCTTCACCATCAGTTTCAAATGTTTCTTCTACAGAAAATTCTTTAACTGGTGTACCGTCATAATCAGAATCAACAAAATCTTCGTAATCTGTTTCTTGCATTACTTGCCAACACCATTCTTGTGAGCATAATTCAATAACGTTTTCTGCATCCAATTCAGCGTCTTCGGCAAATAGACCTTCAATTTCTTTCACGTTCTTGGTCAAGACATATTCTTTGAACATGTTCCAGACGTTAGTATTTTCACTTTCTTGATCAAAGTTTAATTGTGAATCATCTCCACTAAGAGCAATCGTATCGATTTCAGTGTAATCCATCAATGAATCAGTCGTTTCAGATGAAGTTTCTTCGGTTTGTTGAGATGGGCCACAAGAAAGAGTTACCGCTGTCAGTAATGTTATGAGTAAAGCGTTTTTCATAATTAGTCTTCGTTTAATATTAGTTCTTCTATTTTGTTTACCATGTGCGAAGTGCCTGCAAAAAAGGCAACTCTTTGGTGTAAAGTTTTTGGGTCAATTTCCATTATTCTAGTGTGTCCATCTGTGGCTTTTCCGCCAGCTTGCTCAATAATCATGGCGATAGGATTGCACTCGTATAACAACCTTAGTTTTCCGTTAGGAGAAGTTGTTGTTACCGGATATAAATAAACACCACCTTTGATTAAGTTTCTATGAAAATCGGCAACTAATGAGCCTATGTATCTTCCTGTATAAGGCCTGTTTGAAGCAGGGTCAACTTCTTGAGCGTATTTGATGAAATTCTGAATGCCCACGGACGATTTGTAAAAATTCCCCTCGTTCATTGAGTAAATTTTTCCAACTGCAGGTACTGTCATGTTAGCGTGAGAAAGAAAGAAAACACCGATACCTGGATCATATGTAAATCCGTTCACACCATTTCCTGTAGTGTAAACTAACATGGTTGATGAACCATAAATCACATAACCAGCGGCAACTTGCTCAGTTCCCTTTTGTAAGAAGTCCTCTTCTGTGACAGGCGTTCCGGCCGGTGATATTCTTTTATAGATGCTAAATATTGTTCCTATTGACACATTAACATCAATATTTGAAGATCCATCTAAAGGATCCATAGCGACAATGTAAGTACCTTCTTCATTAATAGAAATGAAGTCATCATTCTCTTCAGATGCGATACCGCAAACAACTTTTCTTGCTGTTAAAGCCTTTATGAATTGATCATTTGCAAAGACATCTAATTTCTGCTGTGCTTCACCCTGAATGTTTTCAGAACCGGCTGAACCGAGAATATTACTCAGTAATCCAGCTTTATTCACTTGCTGAGAAACTATTTTTGACGCCAGCCTGATCGCACTTAGTAATCTTGAAAATTCCCCAGATGATCCTGGAATGTCCATTTGTTTTTCAATAATAAATTCTCCAAGGGTAGTTACGTCAGTCATAGCGATAGTCTTTTTTGCTGCCACAAAGAAACTGAAAAATCAACAGTTAGCCAATACTTTCATACCTTTGTTGGGTATTATTATGAGACGTAGAATTGCCTTGTTGATATTATTGATGCTTTTCATTCAAGATTTGTTTGGACAATGTGCCATGTGTAAAGCGGTGGCGGACGATCTGGAAGTTGATTCTCAAAACTCTTTAAATACTGGAATTCTCTATATCATGGCCATGCCTTATATTTTGATGTTCTTCTTGTTTAGAAAAAAAATAGGGACTTTTATCAGAGAGATGAAAGAACATAAGGATTAGTCGTGCATCTAACTAAAAGCTGATATCTTTCTGCCCGCTTAGTCGGTCTAATTAATGTAGAAGTCTCTGTTGCAAATTGTTATTTCGAAAAAAGGAGATGGGTGAGTGTATCCAAACCTCTGCATTTGACCTTTGTATTCATCATCTTCAAATTCAAAAGTAAGGTAATTTGAAAGACTGTTCTTGTAAAACCAATTGCAGTCAAGAGCAGTTTTTAACTCATCTAAATTCTTTTGTAAAAATGATAGTATAGAAAAATCAATAAAGAAGACAATAATGCCTTTTTTTATTAAAATAAATTAGCGTAGCAAAAGTTACAGCATAAAAAAAGCCTTAACGAAAGTCAAGGCTTTTAAATATTTTATATTGAATTTATTTCAGTTGATTCGGGTTGGCTTCAGCTTCTTTATTGAATTTGTACTGCTTGTACATCCAAAATCCGAATGCAATAAAACCGAACCACATTACAAGTTTCCATACAAGGTCACCATCTGACATTGGCTCAAGTGTACTTTGAAATAACCAGTACATTCCGTCACCTATTGCATTAAAAACATCTGTAGAACTCATAATATTAATTTTAAAGCTTAAGCAAATGTAATAAATAATCGACTAATTTTACGGCATGCTGGTAAATTTGTATGAATCTAAAACGCCTATAGCTATATTCAGTTTGCCTATAGTTGCATCCCTCTTGGGGATTACGATTTTTTTTATCGAGCCTCATGCATTTTCTATGCCTTTTGAATGGCAAAACACGCTGTTCAATAATGTTCAGTCAATACCGTGGCTCAATTACTTGATTACTATATTGCTAACGTCAACAATCGCTCATCAATTGAACAACGTATACAACCAAAGTTCTTTCTATTCAAAGGCATCTTTTTTACCCGGTTTCATCTATATCTGTTGTCTAATAAGCTTTAACTGTTTTTATTTTGCTCCTTCTTTAATCGCTCATTTGTTTTTTGTTTGGGGATTAGGTCAGTTTCTTAAACTGAGAAGACAAGAGCAAGCCAAAGCAATTATTTTCCAGGGCTCAATATTGTTTGGAATTGCATTCATCTTTTCACCTTTACAAATAGGTCTTATCTTATTACCGTGGCTTGGATTAACGATTTTTAGACCTTTTGTTTGGCGTGAGTGGATTATGGTATTAGGAGGTTTAGTGGTTCCTTTGCTCTACTATTTTTCGGCACTATATCTCTTAAATGATCACGTTTATCTCTTTAAGAATTCAGGATTGGGATTCATTGCTCTAGGCGATTTACACTTATTGAGTTGGATTAACTACGTAATATTTGGAGCAATCGTAATTGGTTCCATAGCTAAGTTTATTGGAGTTTCTAGAAGTCAGGTAAACAGGTTTAAATTGCAGAGTCAAGTGCTGCTTCACTTTTTATGGTTAGCGCTTGTCGCTTACTTTTTAGGTTGGTATTTTTACAATTTATCCATGGTCGGAATCATAATTCCGCTTTCAATTATAATCGGTACTCAATTGCTTCACAACCGAAATTTGAAGGTCGTTAACGGGATTGTTATTATCTGGTTAATAATTAGTGTAGCAAATGTTATTCTAGTTGGATAATTATCGTGAATAGTTGATTAACTTTGTCCTAAATTCAACACAAATAAGATGAAGTTCGGAGTCGTTACTTTCCCAGGATCAAATTGTGATCAAGATATGATTTATACACTTGAAACTACCTTAGGGCAGCAAGTTGAAAAGTTATGGCATAAGGATACTGATTTGAAAGGAGTAGATTTTGTTGTTCTACCAGGTGGTTTCTCTTACGGGGATTACCTCCGTTCTGGAGCAATTGCAAAGTATTCTCCTATTATGAAAGAAGTTATCGCTCATGGACAAAAAGGTGGATATGTGATGGGGATTTGTAATGGATTTCAAATCTTATGTGAATCACCACTTCTTGACGGAGCGCTGCTTCACAATGATACTCAGAAGTTTATTTGTAAAAATGTTTACTTGAGACCAAAATCTAGAACTGCAGCAATTTCAAAAGACCTCGCTTCTGATAAGGCGGTCAAAATTCCGATTGCACACGGTGAAGGTAGATTCTTTGCTCCTGAAGATATCATGACAGACATCTATCAAAATGATCAGATATTGTTTCAATACTGTGATGCTGACGGAAATGTAAATGATACTACTAACCCTAATGGTTCTCTAAACAACATTGCAGGAATCACTAATAAAGGGAAAAACATTTTTGGAATGATGCCTCACCCAGAAAGAGCAGCTGATGCTAATCTTGGGAATACTGACGGTAAATTGTTGTTTGAATCTATCTTGAGTAATATCTAAAAAAGAGAAAGAAATTTCTCCCTTTCTCTTCTTATAAATCTAAGGGCTTTTACGAGCGGAAAAGTTTTAATGTTCTTCGCAATGTATTGTTACTACAGTATCTTGTAATGAATATCCATTTGCCTCGGCGTTTTCTAGTTCTTCATCACAAAGTTCGCCGATTTCAACTTCTTCACCATTCATATCGTAATGACAATCTTGACATTTGTTACATGATTGAACTGCAAATCCGATAGCGATAATCGCTAAAATTCCTACTTTTTTCATTGTTTGTTATTTTGATTATTAAAATTGTATGCAAGTGAGATAAATCCATTGATTCCAATATCTGTAATCCCCAGTGTTTTTAAGTTTGACAAATGGTTGATGTATTCAATGTTTAACAAGTTTCGAGCACCCAAAGAGAATTTAAGTTTTTCCTTTTCGCCAATTGATCCGTTTAATGAAACATTCAAAAGGTGGTATGCTTTCGAATCCAGTTCAAAGGATGTAATTCTATTTTGTTTGAAATAGTAAATGTGCTGAAGACTAAGATTCTTAATCTTAAATCCCTTTTTCATCTTAAAGTTCATCCTTACCTGAGAATTTATAGATGTTTGAGGTATTAATGCCAAGGGCGTTTTGTTTTGGTCTTCTGCAAATATTGCACTCATACTGCTCTCTAGATGCAACCAATGCGCCACGTGTGGATGATAATGAATTCCGAAATCAGTCCCGTACATAATTGCATTATCTAGTTGGCTGTATTCAAAAACTTGAATATTATTAATTATGGAATCCGTAGGGTTGATGTAAACAAAGTCTCTCAAAAAATTAACGAAGGGATTCACTATTAATTCGAGGTCTGATAAGTGAACAGCGTAAGAGGCATCAAGTTGAATTGATTTTTCTGTCTTCAAATTAATGGTTCCTAATTCATATCTATTGGAGCCATGATGAATTCCGTCACTTAAAAGTTCTGATGCTGTTGGAGCTCTAAAACCACTAGAGAGATTCATTCTCACATCAGAATCCTTCCCTAACCTAGAGAATCCTGCGGCGTAATTGAAGCCGTTAAAAGCAAGGTTAGGCTGTTCCTGAACCTCAATCATTCTGCGGTCAAAGCGGCCCCCCGTTTTTGCTCTCCATTTGCCTTTTTTGAAATCAAGTAGTAGATATGTGCCTATATCAATGGTTCTCGAATCCTGAACTAGGACTTCAGGAGCCAAGGGGGCGTTCACATTAAATTGCAGCATGTTCTGAGAACCCACTGTTAAGTTTATTTTCTCATGGAACTTGTACTTCCATTTGACATGTCCTAAAGTGTTATTTAGATTGATATTAATTTCTGGAAAAAAGAATTTTTCTTCGTGCTCTTTGAGTTTATTGTTAGTGTTTCCTAAGGCAATGAGAAATTCATGTTTCTCGAGAAAAATCTTGTGTTCTAAATTGAAGAAGTGATTGCTGATCACTTGAGCGGGCACATTGTCTTTTCTATTTTGAGTTTCTGTAATAAATGAACTTGGATCAATAATTGAATCATGAGTGTGTCCAGGCAACCCAATTCGGCCAGAGTAATAATTGTACCTGAAGTTTGTAACGCTCTTTTTAAAATTGTATCCAATTGAAATTTTAGCCGCTTGCTGCTTATATCGACTGTTTAGTAATTGCGACCCTTCGGGCAATCTATAATCCGCTGCATTGTCATAGGAGACGAATGCGTTAATTTTAAGTTTCTCCTTAGACCATTTTATCCCACCCTGATTTGAAGTCATGAGATTGGCTGTATTGAAGCTAGTTCTAATAGAGCCCTCAAGTGAATTTTTAGGGGCATAAGCTTCATCCACAAAATAAAGAACACCTCCAATGGCATCTGCACCATACATTAAACTTGCTGGTCCCTTAATGACTTCTACACTTCCAATTCCTAAACTTGTTACGGCCAAGCCATGATCTGCTCCCCATTGCTGGTTTTGGATTCTTAAGGAGTTGACATATGTCAGAACCCTAGAACCCGAGAACCCTCTTATTACAGGTTTGCTAATTCCTGCCCCAGTGCTTGCTTGAGTTACGCCATTGATGTTTTCTAGAGCATCAGCTAGAGTAGGAGTAGCTATTTGGTTAAGTGAATGAAATGAATGAGTTTCCACATTACTTATACTTTCTCTTTGTAATCGTCCGTCATTAGATACTAATACTTTGTCTAGCTCATGATGAGAGGAAAAGAGGGTTATTTCAATGTTCAAATCTTGGTTTAAGCTTATCTCTATGTGGGCTTCATCAAATCCTTTAGCGCTAACGTGAGCATGCAACTGACCTGGCGAGACATCATAAATAACGAATTTGCCTAGACTATCTGCTATAATTGTTTTACCAAGATCAATGAGTTCGATTTTTGCTCCGGGAATTGCAGTTTTAAGAGGGTCGTTTGCCCTAACTAATCCATTGAAGGATTGGCCATTCGCAAATATGAATTGCGCTATAAATATAATTGTTAGGTAAATCCTCATATATTTGCATCAATGTTGCAAATGTAAAGTATTAAATGCAATATTGTTGCATTTAATTATGATAAATTTACTCAAATCTAAGAAATTAAGAGCTACTCCCTTTAGGTTGGAGGTTCTTGGGCTGTTTGAAAAAACTACAAATGCTTTGGACTTATCCACTATTGAATCAGAATTAAAAGATTTTGATCGGGTAACTTTGTATCGAACGATTAAAATTTTCATTGAATACGGAATTCTTCATGAAATATTAATTAGTGGGGAAGTAAAAAAGTTTGCCCTTTGTTCTGATGGTTGTGAAACGAAGTCACATAAGCATGACCACATTCATTTTTTATGTACGATCTGTAATGAGGTTTTTTGTCTGGAGCCAATTAAAATGCCTTCCATTTCTCATGATTCGTTTGAAATAACTTCGGTAGAGGTTCAAGCGAAAGGTATTTGTAGTAACTGTAAAGATTTGTCCTAAGCCAAGAACTTAACTATGTATTCACTCAATTGTTTCTTGTCCAACTGAGGAAATGGATGTCGGCTGTTAGGTAGTTTATAGTAGTGACTATGTAAGAGTGCGGCATCCACATCAACTGTTTCTTGACAGCTTACCATTTCGTCCCCATCAGCTAGTCCAATGAAACACTTATTTTTGATCTTGGAGTAATCATCAAAAGTCAAAGCTTCACCATTCCCTAAACGAATCATTAGAGTGGCAGTCTTTACCATGTTTTCTTTCCAATTCAAATGTAAACTGTCTAGGTATTGGCCAAATTTTGGAACCTTCTCTTCAATTTTCGAAGGGTTCAATTTCCCTGATTCAAGCTTTGCGATTAGTGGATCCCATTTGAGTTTAGTTCCTAAACTCATAATGTCACCCAAAAGATTTCCTTCTTCTACTGCCAAATAGTAGCTCACAAAACCACCCATGCTATAACCAAAGATTTGTGGTTTTTCTAGATCGTTTTCAATTATATATTCTTTAAGATTTTGGGCGAACCTTTGCATTGTAAAAGGGCGATTTCCCTCTCTTTTGCCATGTCCTTCTAAATCAAACATGTGAACCTTGAAGTGGTCTGACAACAATGATTTCAATTCTTTGAATTGAGAAGAAGTACCAAGGGCTCCATGAAGTAAAATCAAATCTTTCATTTGGTTTTTCTAGGTCGGTTGAATGAATTCTTGTTTCCTAAATAGTTAAGCAATATGATGGATGTTAGCCAACTAAAATAACCATAAGAAAACTGACTCAACAACATCATGAAAAAGTAAGGAATGAATATGACTGATGATATCATTGCGATATTGCCAATTAGCCATCTTGTTTTTTCTGATAACGAATTGGTAATGGTCAGAATAATGAATGCTATTATTAGAGGGTTAGCTGCGTTAAAAATAACGTATTGCAAAATGTGTCCAATCGTACTTTGACCGACAGCAACAGAGTTTTTAAAGTTGAATGCCAAATTGTAGGCGCAATCATATCCTTTTGCTGAAAATCCTGGAATGATATCATAAACAGGCAAGAAAAATGAAAGGACGTAAAGAGCGAGAGCCGCATAAAAATATTTACTCATCATTCAGGATATTCTTTATCCATAACTTCCATATTGGCAAGAAGAAGTTCTTTCAATACTGATTTGTCCACGGCTTCTAAATTCTTGACATAAAGGCAGCCTTTTCCTAGTTTGTGTTTACCTAAACGATCTAATATATCTTGATGATTATCAAACCCGCCAATGCAGTAGATACTCAATTGATTTTTTCGCGGAGCGTAGCCCGTTTTAAACCAATCTCCTTCTCTTCCTGATTTTCCAACATAATGGTAACATCCGAAACCAACAATTTCTTTGCCCCACATTTTAGGTTTACGGCCAGTAACATCTTGAATCATTTGATCTAATTCAATACAATCTGCCTTTTGGCCTTCATCAGGAATGGTCTTTAAATAATCAGAGGTTTGAATCTCTGTCATTTGAGTCTTGTTCTCATTTTTTGCCATAAGTTGAAGTTACCAAAAAAGAATGTTGGTACGTTGCGAGGAGAAAATTATTGTGATAATAAAGATGATTCACTTTCGTTTTCGTATAAACTCTTTATGAAAACAGTAATTCTGATTCTTTCTTTTTTATTAATTCAGGATGTTATAGCGCAGGATTCTGCTAAAGTTATATTGACCCATATGTCAGTGGATTTTGGAAGCGAGTTCATTTTTCATGGTAATCAAACTAACAACCATTTTTCAAATACTGTTAAAGATCAATCCTTTCTCTCTCATTTAGATTCAGGATTGACTATTAACGGGAATAATTCACTTTATGATTTCTTCAGCTATGGGATTAATGTCGGTTTTAAGAAAACACAAAGCAAGTTCAGATATGTGGTAGGAATGTCTCTTGACAGACGTTCTGACAGGAAATACATTTATAGTAAATATGAGACTTTTGCTGTCGACACAATTGTGCAGACTTCCTTCAGTTCTTCAAATTTTGACACACTTTATGTAGACAGTAGCACCACCGATAAGTTAACCTATCAGTTGTGGAGTCAACACTTCTTTGCCAAATTTGAAGCACTTTATGATATTAAAACGTTTTGTGGCCTAAAGTTCTCAAGTGGGTTGGGCGTTATGATTGGAGCAAGTACGAGCAGTAGGGCTTCCTCAAGATATACGAGAACTCATCAATTATTTTATAATGATAGTCTTGGTTTTCCAGTTTATGAAAGCGAAGTCGTGCCTGCTAATTACATATATTTTAATTCACCTGTTTCCACTCAGGGAGTATCACCAACCAATTATTCTGAAGTTAATGGCAGAGTTACAATTAAGCCTTATGTTCCCATTTTATTAGAGCTTGGATTAGGAACTAATCGATTTTTCTCTCATACCGCACTTTCGTATAGTGCTAAAATAGGTGCTGAGTTTCAAATCGTTTTACATGACGGTATAAATGCCAGGTTATTTCATTCACATCATTTTGGATTGGTTTATAAAATATAGGGCAAGAAAAAACCGCCTTGGCTAAGCCGAGGCGGTTTTTTTATAATGATTACAGTTAAGGTATGTCCTAATAAATTAGGCTGTAATTATTTCATTTGGTCTTAGCCACTGCACATGTCCTCACTTGCGATCGGTATGTTTGTGGTTGCGCCATACTTTGAGCAAGCTCAAGTCTGATCTTAGCCACTGCACATGTCACAGTTATCCGGGTCATCCAAAGAACAAGCTATTTCTTCCATTCTTTCTTCTTCTGTTTTCGCAACTAAAGGAGCGGCATTAGCTTCTTTTTCAACTGTGAATTTAATCGCATCTGTTGCCGCCTTAGTTCTTAGATAGTACATTCCAGTTTTTAAACCAGCTTTCCATCCGTAGAAATGCATTGAAGTTAATTTCGCAAAATTTGCATTCTCCATGAACAAGTTCAATGATTGTGATTGACAAATGAATGCCCCACGATCAGCAGATTGATCAATAATGGTTTTTTGAGATATTTCCCATGCAGTTTTGTATAGATCTTTGATGTCTTGTGGAATCTCATCAATATTTTGAATTGATCCGTTAGAAATCATCAATTTGTTCTTCATATTAACATCCCACAAACTTAATTTCACTAAGTCTTTCAATAAATGCTTGTTCACGATAATGAACTCACCTGAAAGTACTCTTCTCGTGTAGATGTTTGAAGTGTAAGGTTCAAAGCATTCGTTGTTTCCTAAGATTTGAGCAGTAGACGCCGTTGGCATAGGAGCTAATAATAAAGAGTTTCTTACTCCGTGCTCCATAACCTCTTCTCTCAACACATCCCATTCCCATCTGTCTGAAGGTTTAACTCCCCACATATCGAATTGGAAAATACCTTTTGAAATTGGTGAACCTTCAAATGTTTCGTAGGCTCCATCTTTCTTAGCTAAATCTTTAGATGCAGTCATTGCCGCATAATAGATAGTCTCGTGAATTTCTTTGTTCAATTTTTTTGCCTCTGCTGAGTCAAATGGGTAACGCATTAAAATATATGCGTCAGCCAAACCTTGAACACCAATTCCAATAGGTCTGTGTCTTGTGTTTGAGTTTCTCGCCTCTTCAATTGGATAATAATTTTGATCAATTACAGAGTTCAAGTTTACCGCTAAATGATAAGCAATATCAAATAATTTATTGTGATCAAATTCAACTGCTTCAGCATCAACAAATTTAGGAAGTGCAATAGAGCCTAAGTTACAAACTGCAACTTCGTCAGGAGCAGTGTACTCAATAATCTCAGTACATAAGTTCGAAGACTTGATTGTACCTAAATTCTTTTGGTTTGATTTTTCGTTCGCAGCATCTTTGTAAACCATGTATGGCGTACCAGTCTCAATTTGTGATTCTAATATCTTGAACCATAAATCTTGTGCTTTGATTGTTTTTCTTCCTCTTCCTTCAGCTTCGTACTTGGTGTATAATTGTTTGAATTCATCACCATAAACTTCTGGTAAACCAGGACATTCGTTAGGACACATCAAAGTCCATTCTCCGTTTGCCTCAACTCTTTCCATGAATAAATCAGACATCCACATTGCATAAAACAAGTCTCTTGCTCTTTGCTCTTCTTTACCGTGATTCTTCTTTAATTCTAAGAAATCAAAAATGTCAGCATGCCATGGTTCCATGTAGATAGCAAAAGAACCTTTACGTTTTCCTCCGCCTTGATCAACATAACGTGCAGTGTCGTTAAACACTCGTAACATTGGTACAATTCCGTTTGAAGTTCCGTTTGTTCCTTTGATATATGAACCTTTAGCTCTGATATCGTGAATGGATAATCCAATTCCACCAGCAGATTGCGAAATCTTAGCACATTGTTTTAATGTGTCATAAATTCCTCCGATACTATCATCTTGCATCTGTAATAAGAAACAAGAAGACATTTGTGGTTTTGGTGTGCCTGCGTTAAATAAAGTTGGTGTAGCGTGTGTAAACCAACCTTCAGACATAGCATTGTACGTCTTAACTGCAGATGCAATGTCGTCTTTGTGAATACCTACAGATACTCTCATTAACATGTGTTGAGGACGCTCAACTATTTGCCCATTAATTTTTAATAAGTAGGCTCTTTCTAATGTTTTGAATCCAAAATAATCATATTTGAAATCTCTATCATAAATAATATGAGAATCAAAATACTCAGCATTGTCTTTTACAATCTTATAAACATCTTCAGCTATCAATGAAGCGTTTTCACCTGTAATTGGGTCAATGTAAGCATGTAAATCTTCAACTGTGTCTGAAAATGATTTCTTAGTATTCTTGTGTAAGTTAGACACTGAAATTCTTGATGCTAACAAAGCATAATCAGGATGTTCAATTGTTTTTGAAGCAGCTACCTCAGCAGCTAGGCTATCCAATTCAGAAGTTGTTACTCCGTCATAAAGGCCTTCAATTACTTTCATTGCAACCATCTCAGGTTGAACCATAGTGTCCAATCCGTAACATAGTTTTTTTGTTCGTGCTGTGATTTTGTCAAATTTCACAGGCTCTTTTCTACCGTCTCTTTTTAATACGTACATAGTGCGTCCTTGGCTGTTTTTGATTTACGTTTGAGAAGGGCCCACAAACACAAATCGGGTTTAAAATTCTTTTTACTCTAATTCTTAAAATTCCTCATCCAATGAGAAAGATTGATTTTCTCCACTGTTCAATACTCCTGCTTTCTGATATTCAGCTACTCTCTTCTCAAAGAAGTTCGTTTTTCCTTGAATACTAATCATATCCATAAAGTCAAATGGATTTGTTGTATTGTAAACTTTGTCACATCCTAATTCTCCTAGAAGTCTGTCAGCAACGAACTCAATGTACTGTTGCATCAAGTCTGCGTTCATTCCAATTAGCTTTACAGGGATCGCATCAGTCACGAATTCTTTTTCGATTTCAACAGCATCAGTGATGATCTTTGAAACTTTTTCTTTCGGTAACTTGTTAACTAAGTGGTTGTTATATAATAGGCAAGCGAAGTCACAGTGAAGTCCTTCATCTCTTGAAATTAGTTCGTTTGAGAAACTTAATCCTGGCATTAATCCTCTTTTCTTTAACCAGAAAATAGAACAGAATGAACCTGAAAAGAAAATTCCTTCTACCGCAGCAAAAGCAATCAATCTTTCAGCATAAGACCCTTCATCTATCCATCTTAACGCCCAATCCGCTTTTCGTTTCACGCAAGGAATTGTATCAACAGCATTGAATAAATGATTTTTGTCTGTGTCGTCTTTGATATAAGTATCAATCAACAACGAATAAGTTTCTGAGTGGATGTTCTCAATAGTAATTTGAAATCCGTAAAAGAATTTAGCCTCAGTGTATTGAACCTCTGCTAAGAAGTTTTCTGCTAAGTTTTCATTTACGATTCCATCAGATGCTGCAAAGAAAGCTAAGATGTGTTTGATGAAATATCTTTCATCATCTGTTAGCTTTTCATTCCAGTCAATTAAATCTTGGCTTAGATCAATTTCTTCAGCAGTCCAAAAGCTAGCTTCTGACTTTTTATAAAATTGCCAGATATCATCATGTTGTATCGGGAATAATACAAAACGATCGTTGTTCTTTTCTAAAATTGGTTCTACTGCTTCAGCCATTATTTTTCGTTTTTAATTTTTGCTCAACTCAACCCTATTGAACATCTGTTAAAATGCAGGTCAACTTGAGTGATTTTAGGTTCATCTCAGAACTGAAAATAGAAGTTGATTATGAGGTCAAATTTCTTGAGAACAAAACTTGCGATTTTTTAGAGATTTCGCAATCTATTTTAATTCACAATCACCACATAGTTTTCAACAATTCTAATCAGTCATATGATAAAGCCCTTTGGTGGTAAAGCTTACTGCCTTTTACCTCTTCTCCAAATAAATACCTCTCAGTGTAAAGACCTATAATTCCAAATAAATTTTTAAGCGGTTATTAACAGTTTATTAAGAACGTTTTAAATCTTTATTCGGACTTACAATTTACAACCAAATCCAAGTGCGAATCAAGGAAAATGAGCTTTTAATTTATTCACGTTGGTATGTTCAAAAAGAATAGTTAATTTAATGGTCACTTTTACGTTTATTATACTTATATGGGAATAGGGAGTCAGTTTAAAATCGTTTCTAAATCACTTATTGATGTCGTCTATCCTAATGATTGCGCGATTTGTGAAAATGATCTGCAACTGAATGAACAATTTATGTGTTTAAGCTGCCTTTATGATCTGCCATATTTAAATCAAGATGAGCAAACACAACTTAAATTAGATAAGCTCTTTTGGGGTAGGGCTGAGGTGGAACGCACTTATGCCTTATTCGATTATCAAAAAGGTAATAGAGTGCAAGACATTCTGCACCTTATTAAATACCAGAACAGAACTAAGATTGCTACTCACTTCGGAACCAAATTGGCAGAGAGAATTGAAAAGAATAATGCTTTTGATTTCATCCTCCCAGTACCCTTACATCCTAAGAAATTGAAGTTAAGAGGATTTAATCAGAGTACTCTTATCGCTAAAGGCTTACAAGAGATTCTGCAAGTTCCAATTAAAGATAAATTCATGAAAAGAATCGTTCACAGTGCCTCCCAAACAACGGTTACTAAATATGAAAGATGGGATAATGTCAAAAACATTTTCTCTATTCCGAAGCCTACAAGATTTAAAAACAAACATGTTTTATTAGTGGATGATGTCCTAACTACCGGCGCGACAATTGAGGCTTGTTTGAAACAAATGTTGCAAGTTGAAGGTTGTAAGATTTCAGTCGCTACATTAGCTGCCAGGGTTTAAAATATACTTAATGAACAAATCATTTACAATTTACGGATGGGGATTAGCAGGGGCAACTTTGTCATGGGAACTACATAAAAGAAATGTTCCCTTCAAAGTAGTATATAAAGTGGGTAATAATTCATCACGAGTAGCTGCGGGACTGGTGAATCCCGTAGTTTTTAAGAGGTTGACGAAAAGCTGGAAAGCAGATGATTTACTTCCTTTTGCAAAAGATTTTTACGAAGAAAAAGAGAGACTATTGAATGTTACACTTCTTTCTCACAAACCTATTTGCAGAATATTTGCCTCTATAGAAGAACAAAATAGTTGGGCATCACTTTATGGTGATGATCGCTTTACAAAATACATTTCGAAAGTTTCTGAATTAGGGAATAAACAAATTGAGAGTCCTTTTCATGTTGGTGAAGTTTCGTCAATAGGGCATCTTAAAGTGAGCCTATTTTTGGACGAGTCAAAAAAGTATCTAGAATCTAAGGGATGCGATTTTATTTTGAAAGAGAAACATAAAGAAACTGAAGATGAACTTTCAATTTATTGTGAGGGGTCTGACGTAGTTTCGAATCCATATTTTGGATATTTACCAATGAAACCAACACATGGTGATACCTTAACTATTAGAGCAAAAGGCCTAGGATTGGATAAAATCGTGAATAAAAACATGTACATGCTTCCTCTCGGAGATGACTTATATAATATTGGCTCAACTTATAACTGGGAAATGAAAACTCCCACTCCAACTGAAGAGGGAAAGAATGAACTCCTAGAAAGACTAAAAGCATTTACAAATTTTGATTTCGAAATTGTAAAGCATGAGGCAGGTCTACGTCCAACAGTTAGTGATAGGAGGCCTTTGTTAGGCCAGCATCCAGAAAAGAAAAACAAATATGTGTTTAATGGTCTAGGAACCAAAGGCGTGATGATCGCTCCTTATTTTGCAAATCACTTATGTGAACATTTGTTAAAAGGTGAAGAGATAGATAAGGAAGTGAGTATAGAACGACATCTGAAACATTATAATGCGTAATTTTGTTCTAATTAATAATAACATAAAACAAATCAAGATATGTATCCACCAGAATTAACAGTGCCAATGAAACAACAATTGGTAGCAGCTGGCTTCGATTCACTCGAAACAGTAGAAGCAGTTGATCAAGCAATAAGTAAAGAAGGAACAACTTTGGTTGTAATCAATTCAGTGTGCGGTTGTGCAGCTGGAACAATGAGACCAGGAGTTATCCAATCTACAGATCATTCAAAATTACCAAATAACTTAGTGACAGTATTTGCTGGAGTTGACGGAGATGCCGTTAATCAAGCAAGAAAATACACACTACCTTATCCTCCGTCTTCACCTTCTATAGGTTTATTTAAAGATGGAACTTTAGTGCACTTTATTGAAAGACATCACATTGAAGGTCGTTCAGCAGATATGATTGCTGAAAACTTGAAAATGGCTTTTGATGAACATTGCTAGTATTTGAATGGATAAGAAGACAAAATTCATATTAATATTTTTAGGGTCAGGAATAGCAATGTTCCTGATCTTTTATTTATATCCTGCAGAGATTTTTGATTCTAAAATCATTGGTCCATTGGCAGAGACTGATCAAGAAGTTTCATTAAAAGCCTTTTTAGGCTTGGATGGTGCTTTTAAGCAAGATCTTGCTGATAAAGGATTTCGATTCGAAAGAAAATTAGCTGGTTGGATGATTCTGATAATCATCATGATTGGTATGCCGCTCATGTTTGCTTATCGCTCAATGGTCTCAAAAAACTCTAAAGATGCAGAACTGAAAAGTGAAGAAGCCGAGGAGACAGAGTCGACAGAAAATTAAAACCAAGATTACAATGAATATAAAATTACTTTCAAAAATTTGTAAAACTCCCGGTGCACCTGGTTTTGAACAAAAAGTTAGAGAACTAGTTATCAAAGAACTTAAAGGTCTTTGTGACGAAGTTGAAGTAGATAACATGGGAAATGTTTACGCTATCAAACGCGGAACATCTGACAAAAGAGTAATGGTTGGGGCTCACATGGATGAAATAGGGTTCATGGTGACGCACATTGACGATAAAGGATTTGTGAGATTCACAACTTTGGGAGGTTTTGATCCAAAAACCTTAACAGCTCAAAGAGTTTTAATTCATGGTAAAAAAGATGTGATTGGTGTAATGGCTTCAAAGCCTATTCATGTAATGACAGCCGCTGAAAGAAATAAGATTCCGAAAAACACCGATTATTTTATTGATACAGGATTATCTAAAAAAGAAGTTGAGAAATTGATTTCAATTGGTGATTCAGTAACAAGAGAGCGTGAGTTCATTGAAATGGGGAACTGTGTGAATTCAAAATCTTTAGATAATAGACTGGCAGTTTTCATATTAATTGAAACGCTTAGAAAACTAAAAGGAAAGAAGATTCCGCATGACTTATATGCAGTATTTACTGTTCAAGAAGAAGTTGGAATTAGAGGTGCAAATGTTGCAGCACTGAGAATTGATCCTGATTTCGGATTTGGTTTAGACACTACAATTGCTTTTGATGTGCCTGGTGCTGCAGAGCATGAGAAAATTACAAGATTAGGAGAAGGAACAGCTATTAAGTTGATGGATGCCGGAACCATTTGCGATTACAGAATGGTGGCCTACATGAAGAAGACCGCTAAAAAGCACAAAATTAAATGGCAGCCAGAAATCTTAACAGCTGGCGGAACTGATACTTCAGGAATTCAAAGAATGACACAAGGCGGTTCTATTGCCGGAGCGGTTTCCATTCCTACAAGAAATCTACATCAAGTTATTGAGATGGCAGATAAGGATGATATTCAAGGTTCAATTGATTTATTAACGGCTTCAATTGCTGATTTAGATACTTATGATTGGTCGTTTAAATAGTCTATTTGTAATCTCTGTTTTATTGTTTTCATGCGCTGCTCCTGAAAAGGAGGATTGTGATGACTGTGCAATAGAAACAGATACAATTGAAACTATAGTTGATTCTCAAGGTGAATTGAATTCAAAATACATGGATGCAGGTTTAGTGAAGAGTGATTATGTGAATTTGGGAGGTGAAGATGGAAATATCAGCGTCCGAGATAATTTTGAAGAATTTGAAATGCTCCAGTATGAAGGTTTAATGACTGGAGCCCATTATGCAGAGGGTGGATTCAATTTGGAGTTTGAGCCCTATTCATATTGGGATGATGAGATGGAAGAAGAGGTGAAGAGTCCTTATGATTTCAGAACAACCATCTACATCACCAAAGAGCAGAATGAATATTTAGATTTTGTAGATTTCACCTACGAGACAAACGAAATTGCGTGGGATTTCTTCGAATGTGTTTTTGAAATAAATTTCTATTTGAAAGGCACCACTAGCATTCCGCTAAAATTCTCAAACATGGGGAAGTTGAATTGGGATGGTTAAACCAAGCTTTGGTCTCGAGTATTTGAGTCTCCCAGTATTTTATACTTGTGAGCCACCGCAACAGCTTCAGACCTTCCTTTTACTAGTAATTTAGAATAAATTCTTCTCAAGTGAGTTTTGGTCGTGGCCTTCGATACGAATAAACTATCAGCAATTTCTTGATCACTTTTCCCTAAGGCTAATGAAGCAAGTACTTCCATTTCTCGTTTACTCAAGCTCAACATTTCAGGGGGTAACTCCAATGACTTGTTTGAAGTAAAAACCTTATCTAAAATTTCTGTTTTATCATGTAATGCTGATTTTAGCGTCTCTTTAATGCGTTCTAAATTTTGATTTTTATCAGTTATGAGATTATTCTGAGTCGTCAAAAGTGAATTCACACGCCTTTTTTGACGGTATTTCACTAAAATCAAAATGAAGATTACAATCAGTGTTATAGTTAGAGAAAGATAGAATTTTTTTAATGTTGCGTCCTTCTCTCTTTGCAGTTTCTGTTTTTGTAATTCAAAGTTTTTTTGTTGAATTTTCTTTTCTTGCTGGGCCAAATTATATTTTGATTCCATTTCAGCTACCGCATAAATGTTTGCCTCATTAATTAAGCTATCATTGTATTTTGTATAAAGCCTTTCTTCCTCAAGTGCTTTCTGATCATCTCCTAACAATTCATAAATTTGAGATTGAACTCTTGAGGCATTTGCTAGTCCTTTCAGAGAATTTGAATTTCTAGATAAGTCGTAACTTTTGTTGTTGTAATACGAAGCAGAGTCTCCATTCTCAATATTTAAGTGCAATGTTGCCAGATTATTATTTAACGATATAATTAAAGATTCCTCTTCAATATTTGGTTCTAGAGCGATAGCTAAGGTTAGGTAATAATTAGCGTTGACATAATCATCAAGTTCTAGATATGAATTTCCAATATTTGCCAAAGAACGGGCCGTTCTGGTAGGTGTGTCACTTTTTGAAAAAATTGAAAAAGCTCTTTTGCTATAGAGGATTGACTTTTCATATCTCTCCAGATTGTGAAAAGTAATTCCAAGATTAATGCAACTTGCTGCTATTCCTAAGGTGTCTTTTTGCTCTTCTTTGATTGCTAAAGACTGCTCGTAATATTCAAGAGCTTTGAAATAGTTGTGTTGCAGATCGTAAACGGCCCCAATATTATTGAGGTAAAAAGCTTGGCCCATTAAGTTCTCGTCAGTTTGCATCAATTCTAAAGCTTCTAAGAAATTGAAAACAGCCTCTTCATATTTTCCTTTTTGGGCATAAGTTTTCCCTAGGTTATTAAAGGTTAGAGAAAGGTCTTTCAAATCTTCCCAGCCATCTTTCATTAAGAGGCAATAGCTTAGTTGCTCAATTGCGAGGTCGTAGTTGCCAGCGAATCGATTTAATTCACCTGACTGATCAAGAAAGTAGGTGATGTGAAAAGTGTCTTTTTCCGCAATTGCGATTTGAAGACCTTTATTGCTTAGATTTAATGCTGTTGTTTTATCACTAAAGAACAAAGTATCAACGGCATTTTTTAAAGTGAGCATTTCTTCGTTCTGCGAGAAAACTTGCGAAGGGAAAAGTATAGACAGAAGTAGAATCCATTTCATGGCGCTTAATCTACTTAATAATTTGATTAAACTCAGAAAACCATCCTTTTGGATGACAAAGAAAGCCCAGTAAATAAAGACATTTGACCTAACAAATAAATTAAAACTTTAATTATGAAAAAAGGAATACTACTGCTGATCTTAATGTTGTCATTGACATTTTCGTTTGCTTTTGATAATGATTTAACATCAATATGCTTGAGGCCTGGAACAACTGAAATGTATATAGGTGGAGAATTTAAAACCATCTTTGTAATAGATAAAAAAACGGGGGCAGAGATTAGAAGGTTAACTGTAGAAAAAAGAGTTATCGATTTGCAATTTAGCCCGGACGGAAAAAATTTAATTGTTTTTGATGGTCAAAAAGTAATGTTAATGAATCCTGAAACAGGAGCTGAGACATATTCTTTAAAAGGATCACGAGTTCGACTTTTTGAAAACTCACCGTACTTTATTGATTCTGATCTCAATTATTCAGGTTCGGTAGTTGTCTATTCAACAACGGATGGGTCTCAAGTCTTTAAGCATACGCCTACTTTTAAGCCTTTAGATGCAAGTTTTGACTCGGAATTTAAAGAGTTGATAATTCTTGGTAAATCAATGGATATCAAAGGAGAAAAGAATTTGATTACGAAAAAAGTAGAAGAATCTGATGGGTATAACGTATACAACAAAGCCTACGTAGATCAGCAAAGTGATAAAAAGGGCTCAGGTTTTGAAGTAATTGATATTGAATCAAAATCTTCAAAAATTAACGTTGTTTTACCTTATCAAACGGCGAAATCTTTCGGTTTATCGATTTCTAAATTCAATGAGAACTACTACCTGTCCTGCTGGGATATGATGTTGAAAATTGATAAAGAAGGAATGTCATCTCCTATTTCATGTTCAGACGCAACTTTTGCTTATGCTACCAATGCATTACAGAATAGCAAAACTATAATGGTTTCATCTACCAAAAACGGATTTGTATTCAACTGTGAAAACGAAGAGTATATTACTTTTGATGCCAGAGAAAATAATGAATTTGCTTACTCTACTGACATTACATATGATCATGATTTGATTTATGTTTTGAATAAAGATTTCACCATCTCAATTTTGAATGAAAAGTCAATGGTAGTGAACAGGATTAAAATTGACAATTCAACTGGTAAAGGCTTTGGAGTCTACTATTACAATGGATATTCTAAGAAAGAAGCAAGAGATAAAGAAGCCAACATAATTAATGAAGTAGGCGCGACATTGGATCTCCCGGTAATTAATTTAGAAGATTATATTGGCAGCGGTGATGTTTTAATTGGAACATTTGATTCGATTGAAAAAGCTGAAGAATTTAAAAAGCGAATCAAATCAAAGGGTTTAAGTTATATCACTAAAATAGCTCCAATAGAATAAGCCGGCAAACATGAAAGTCGAATTAACCTTGAGAGAGCTTGATGTCATTAAGGAGTTGTGTACTGGGAAAAGTAATGAAGAAATTGCGGTAGCCTTGAGTATTTCAGTTAACACAGTGAAGACGCATCTTCAAAGATCTTGCAAAAAAACAAGTTCTAAAAATAGAACAGCGCTGGTCGTTAAGTATTTACATAAAGGAGAATGAAAGAAACTTTGTGTTTGTTTATTCCTACCTTGCCTATCAAATGAAGAAAGAAATTGCCTGTGCGTCAATAACCATTTTACGTCCTGACTTAATAGAGATCATTTATAAGAATAATTATCTAGTTGAACTGGAGGACGCGAAAGCTGTAGATGACGTTTTTTTGGAATTTTCTCAAGGAAATGGAATGTACACGGTGATGGATACCCAAGGCCGATATAATGTTTTTTCCAAAGAAGCTCAGGCGTATTTAGCGAAAGAAGCGCCAATGGTTGTTCAGAAAAGACTGTTGGGATTTGCTATT
>JBLFXO010000010.1:0-25303 GCA_047609865.1 Arenicella sp. | reverse complement strand
GGTCGTTTTCAAAAAAGAAAGATGGGTAAGAATTATACTCTTCAATTTGATTTCCATTTTGATGATAAAACTTCATTTCAACTCCCTTGGGAATAATCCCAAAAACCACTGCCAATCGTAATTGATTCGACTGATTGACTGGTGACGAATGCCACAGAGCGTGATCATAGAGAAGTGCTTCTCCTGCCATCATATTCAGAGAAACCATATTTTCGTCAACTAGTTTGCTAATGTTAGATAAGGTCGGGTACAAATTAGGTCCTCTGTAAGTTTCTTGCTTCAAGTGACTTTGTTTCAGAATCCGCATAGCACCATTTCCCTCATTGACGTCTACTAAAGGAATCCAGAGATTATAGGAACGTGCTTCTTTTTCGTTCACAATATTCCAATCTTGATGTAAAGGTAGGATTCCTTTCGTGCCTGGCGCTTTTGAAATAAAAGCTCCACCAAGCAATTCCAAATTACTGAATAAATTGACAATTTTTGGACGAACAACTTCTGCAATTTGCTCACTAATTTCTTTTCTAGAATTTTTATCTATTGAATGAGTGGATGCATAAAATCCTTCAGGTAAACTAGGGTGAAATTCATTGAACAAATCAATCAAAAGTTTGATATCATCCTTTCCCAAACAAGGAAGAGTAACGTATCCTTCACTGTTTAAGTTCTCACCGAACATGGGATTTATCGATTCTAATTTCTTCATTATTTACCAAATATTCGCGATAAAAAGCTCCCTTTTTTTCTTGGATTCCCAACGAGCTCATCCAGCTCTTTTTGACTTAAAGACGGATGTATATACGATTGAAAACCAATCGATTTACCCATAGGAGGCCTTTTATATATTGCCTCATGAAAATTCTCCCAACGAAGTAAAAAATCATCTTCTTGTTCAAAAAGCTCTATTTGATTTTCTTTTTCGGGGTCTTTATAATGAAAACGTAGCGGGGCGCCAGTGCTTGTTAGCCCGCATGTAACTGCCGGACGAACTTGATCCGTCATGTTTGCCTTAGAATAGTGAATGACAGCTTGATTAAGCACTACCACTTCACCCATTTTCACATTAATAGGGGTCAGTGATTTCTTAATCTCTTCTTGAAATCCTTCAAAGAAAAAAGGAAGACTTGGAGCCCTCAAACTATGACTCCATTTTTGACTACCCTTTAACACCTCTATTGTTCCATTCGATTCATTTGTATCTGTTAAGGGAATCCAAACATTGGCAGCATAAAATTTTGATTCGTCAACAATGGTCCAGTCTTGATGCATTGGCATTTCACTGTTTTTGCCAAGCCCTTTTATTAAAAAGGCGGCACCGATTAAACGAGTATTATGAAACTTTTCTTCAATTTTATCCCGAATAATCTCTGATATTTTGTTACTCACTTTGAGTTTTAAGTCATAGTCATTGAGATAACTAGACGAAAAAAATGAATTAAGCTGATCAGGAAAAGTACTTAAGTAGAATTCTCTCAAGGCCTCTACCTCTTTTTCTTCCAATAACTGCAATTTGACATAGCCATCTTTTTCAAAAAGTAACTGTGTCGTTTTGTCTCTAAAAATATCTTCTTTCATTCTAATTTGATCTTGAAAACATTCGTTTTATCCACCCTTTACTCTTCACAGAATCATTCTGTTTTTCTTTTTTCTCAAGAACTATATTATATTCTTGTTCAATCTTTTCACGACTTAATTTTGGAAAATCATATGGATAATGCCCTAAGCTTTTTCCTATCGTAGGTCTATTAAAAATGTCATGTCCAAAGTTTTCGAATTTATCAAAGAAGTCCTTTTTTTGTTCAAACACCTCAATTGATGTTGGATGATTCTCTTTGTCCCAGTAACAGATCCTTATGTCAGCATCTTCATGCGCGACAAAGGTATTAATTACTGGCCTTTCAACTTCTGAAATATTCGGCGGTGAATAGTGAATTATACTTTGATCAAAAATTACGGCTTCGCCAGCTTTTAGATACAAGGGTTCTAAGACAGATTTGACTTCGTCTACTACGCCATCATAAATATCAGGAATAGATGAACCTCTATATGTTTTAAACAACCTATGACTTTTTGGTAGTACATGGATTGCTCCATTTTCAGTTGTTAAATCAATTAATGGACACCAAATATTAATTCCAGAATACTTCATCTCGTCCAATAAAGTCATGTCTTGATGCACTATTAATTCGCTCTCTTTTCCGGGTGCTTTCACAATGAAGCTCGAAAAAAAAATTTGATAGTTTTTAAAAATATTTTCAATATGGGACCCACATACTTTTTGAATGGCCAAATCAACTCCCTCTCTATGCTTCACGTCATTTTCAAAAGTAGTGGTATGAAAACCTTTAACCCCATTCGGGTAAAACTGCTTATAATTACCAAGCAAGTTTACTACTTCGTCAGATGATAAAAACGGAACAACTACAAACCCTTTCTCAGCGAACTCTTCTGTATCCTTCGCTTTTTTGAAAATAGATATTTTGTCTGTCCAATCAATCATCTTATTTTCTTCCTTTTAGGCGCCAAATAATTTCTTTGATAATATTACCGGGAGAGTACTTTTGAAAAAAGGTTCTGTTATCCCATTTATTTGCAACCTCAACTGTTTTACTTTCAGTTCCGCTTTTCTGTGGTTCCATATCTTTTGTGTTATAATTAAACAATTTTGCTAAATTCTCCATCAAGGGCAAATTTTCTTGGATGCCGTCAATTGTCTTTATTAAACTCTCCATTTCTTCTTTGGATAGATCGGGTGTTATCCGTTCAACTGTATCTAGTTTCTTTAGTTTTTCAGGAGATTTTCCGTTATCGTATAAATCTGACAACCTCTTATTATTGTAATAGGTGTAAAATTCTTGCTCCACTTCATACACTTCTAATTGTGCAGGTTTGCTATTAGGGATGTGATAATAATGTCTCAGTTTTGCTTCTTTTTGAGTTATACCAATACCCACTGCTATTCTAGGTGAATCAGTCAGGTTTGGGGGTGAAGCATGAATTAGTTTATTGTTAAATATCAATGTTTCTCCTGCTTTCATCTCAACAATCTCAACGAATGGAAATAGTGTGAATACATGATCTGCCAAAGCAGATTTTGATTGAGGAGAAGGTGATGATCTAGGATGATTAAATAATTTGTGACTACTTGGAATTACTCCTAACGCCCCATTCTCTTCAGTCACATCCATCAAGGGTGTCCAAAGTGTGGCGGAACAAAATTTATCTTCATCCACAAAAGTCCAATCCTGATGAGGTGGGACAATATTTTTTAGCCCCGGTTCTTTAATCACGAAACTTGACGTAAAAACTTGACAATCATCTAGAAAGTCTTTCGCTTTAGGAGCAATTACCTCTTTTATTCGATCGCCAACTGAAGTCACCAATTCTTGATCTGCATTATCTAAACTTATGTGAAATCCACCTTCAATTTTATTATTGAAATTTTGTTTTTGGTAAAAACCTAGCAGTGTTTTCACCTCATGACTATCTAACAAGCTGAGTTTAACAAAGCCCTTATTATCAAACTGATCTTGATGTGATTTATCTTTAAAAATTGCTCGCATAATATTGGGCTCTATTCACATTATGAATTTAATGATTAATACAATGCGATCAGACATAATCTGCCATATTCTGTTCCCTTTTTTTGAAAAATAAGATTCCTGTGATCAAGAGAATAATTACAGGAACCAAAGAAAGTGTATGCATCCAATCAAAAGATGTGTTAAACAATGCCGACCTAAACATTTCAATGGCAGTAGCAATAGGGTTGCAGTAATACAAAAGATCTCTATACGCCTCAGGAATAATCGATACCGGATAAAAAACAGGTGTCAACCAAATTCCATAGTTTGTCAAATACGGAATTAGATGTTGTAAATCTCTATTCTTAACCGATACTGCACTCAACCAAATAGCAATAGCAAGACCTGTGAACAAGACCACTAAAATTGCCACTGGGGCCAAAAGAATACTCAAATGGACTTTTGAACCGACCACAAGACTTATTACAATCAGGATAATTAAAGAGATGGACAGTTCGAAAAGGCTAACCAACATTCTTGAAATTGGCAATATGATTTTTGGGAAATATACCTTTTGAATTAAATCTTGATTTACCACTAAGGAATTACCAGAAAGGTGAATGATGCTCGTAAAAAAGTACCAAAGCACCATACCACTGAATGCATATAAGGCGTAGGGCACGTCTCCTGTCTCTAATTCAAGCAGCAAGTCAAAAAACACCCAAAAAATCGTCAATGCCATTAGGGGTTGTGCAATAGACCACAGCAATCCAAGTTTAGTTTGAGTGTACTTAGCCTTAAGGTCTCTTTTGGCGAGCGTATAAATCAATGTTTTGTGGCTCAAAACACTTCTTAAGTAAGTACCCAACCCAACATTCTTATTTTCTATTATTGTCTTCGTCATTTACTTCGTTTTTTTTAAAGAAGATGAATGAACTTGTTTTTTTCCGATTAAAACTGGCGGATATTTTACGAGCCTATCTTTACGAGTATACTTGTTGGCTTCAAAGTCATAATGAATAACTTTAGGGATAGAAAAAAGAGCCTTGTAGAACCATTTCAAACCTGGAACATCAAAAAAGAAAAATGGTCCTAAGAAAAAACGTGGCATTTTCATGCAGAAATAATGAATCCGTTTGAAAACATTCATTCTTCGTTTTTCTCTTTTAATTACTTGCTTACATTCTGCCAAATATTCACCCTTAAAAGATTTCGATCGTTGCCCTTCTGAATGGTGTCTGAACCCAGACAACACAGCAATTGTGGTGTGTAATTTTTCATATCTAAAAAAGCGGCTCCATAATTCCATATCCCCAGCATACTTGTATTCAAAGTCTAAATTTCCTCCGGCCTCAAGCCACAATGATCTTGTCCAAAAACTTGATTCTTGCTGTATGAATTGAAAATCATTCGTATAATATCTCTGTTTTGACCACCTGCTCCAAGGCAATTGAATTCGACCTATCAAGGTACCGTGCTCAGTGTATTCTCTAGCAATCCCCATCAACCAGTTCACGTCAGGAAAAGTGTCCATAATTCGAGCAACTGCCACAAATGAACCGGGAACGTATTTGTCATCTGCATTAATCCAGGCCATAATGTCGCCTGTCGATTTCTCAAACCCTTTTTGAATAGCCTCATATTGACCCTCATCCTTTTCGCTTACCCAATAGGTCAAACGATCTTCATATTTCTTTATTATTTCCAAACTTCCGTCTGTGCTTCCTCCATCTATAATAATGTATTCTAAGTTTGGATAATTTTGACTCAGAACCGATAGGATTGCTTCTTCTAAATAAGTTGCGCAATTCAAGTTTACAGTGACAATAGAAATTTTAGGATATTTGATGTTTGGGTTCAATTGAGCGGAGTGTAAAATAAGTACGGCTAAATATATGAATTTATCCGCCAAACAGCTATTTTAGGACCAACATCTAGAAGTCATAAAAGTAAATTACTTGAATAAAATAGCGCATATCATTAACCCTTTCAAAGCAGCCCCTTCTTCGGATCTATTTGTTGCGCAACCAATTACTTTTGCTTCAATGCAACATGCGAAAAAACTTGCACAAAAAGAGGTTGAGGTAACTCTATTCACCGCTCAATTTGAAGAAGACCTTGATATGGTGCCCAAAGATTTTGTTGCTACAAGAAATCTAGAAAGGTCCGTTCTCGACATGCATCATTTTGAAAAAAAAATGAAGCTACCTCTGATTCAAGATATTCTCAATGAACTATATGAAGCATCAGATGCAGATTACTTTATTTACACTAATGTAGACATTGGCCTGTACCCTAACTTTTACTCCAAGGTAAACTCTTTTATAGATAAGGGATTGGACGCTTTTATAATAAACAGAAGAAGATTACCAGAGGTCGTTGGCGGGGAGAATAACTTAGACGACATTTTTCAGGTAAAAGGAAAAAAACATCCCGGATTTGATTGTTTCGTTTTTAAGAGATCCCTTTTCCCTCAATTTCAGCTTGAAAACATCTGTATTGGGGTGCCGTTCATAGGAATCACCCTAGCGCAGAACATCTTTGCATTAGCAGAAAAATATGCCATTTTCACAAATGAAGTGTTAACTTTTCACCTTGGTGAAGAGGTCTATAAAAAAAGAGCTCCCAAAGAGTATTTCAAATACAATCAGAAAGAATTTTGGAAAGTCATAAACGGACCTCTGCAAGACTCACTTTCTTATAAAAAGCTCCCATATTATGAGTTATCGCGTCTTAAGCGAATTTTTAAATACAGCTTGCACCCTTGCTTTCCAATTCGCCTCATTCTCAAATTAGAGAAAAAAGGCTAGGCGTCAAAAAGGCCTTTTTCATTTTCATCTAACTGCAACTTTGATTCAGACATCCCTGTTTTGGTGAGCAATGATTCAATATTCGAGCGATTTTCAAAGTACCTTTCTGAAGAAATTTTAAGATTCACTTTGTGCTTTGTGCGATATATTATTTCATACCCCAATTGAATGTTCATCTCCAAAGCTGCAACATTGCTGGATGTAACGGTAGCAAGCAAAGATTTAAATTTGAAGTTCTTAAAAAAGGTATCCATCATTGCATGAATTGCAAACAAAGGGATTGGCGAATTGGTATAATCTTCATTACCTATAAAAACACCAGCTTCTCCACTTCTGTCATCCCAATTAATTGCCTTCACGTTCGCAACTCCAATTTTGTTCTCATTGAAAGAGATCATAAAGTAAGCATCCGAATGAGAAAGACTTTCAAACCATGCTATTTGATCGGCAGATTGAATGATGTTTTGGAAAATCATTGATGTCCTAATCCGGTCATCATTTCTCCAATTTCTAATCGTTTCAAGATCTTCAAACTGTATGGAAGTGAGCTTTACTCCGAACTTAGAAATAATCACTAGAGCTCGATTTTAATAGAATAATTTGGTCGCTTTACCCTTGCAGAATAAATTCGATTGACATAAACCCCAATCATACTCACACTTGCTAATATCAAGGATACCGCTGAAAAAAGCGTAATAGTCAATACTTCAATTTCGTTATCAAGAGACACTTTTCTAAAGATGTAATATCCTGCCATTCCAAAACATATTATTGCAACAATCAAACAAAGGCCAATCATTATTTTAAGCGGAATACTGGTGTAATAAAAGATAAGCTTGAAAGTAATCCCTATTAGCTTAAACAATGAGTACCCCGATCTCCCTTCTTCCCTTTTTGAGCGCTCTACATCAACATAGGCGAAGTCTGAAGTATACCATGAGATAACCTGATTAATAAATAAATGATCTTGTGAATGGTTTTTAATCTGATTAACCAAATTGGAATCAATTATTCGAAAAGAAGAACCTATTGTGTTTGACCTGCCATTCAACATGAGATTGACCAAATATCTGCCAAGTCTCCTGATCCCAGAATTATTTGTATCCACAAATCTCCCATAAACAATATCTGAATCGCGTAATTTCTTATAATCAATCAACTTCTTGATCTCTGCAAGCGGAATTTGTAAATCATCATCAATAGTGATGACATCTTTTCCGTTAGCATGATCTATACCACAAATAGTCGCCGCATTTTGGCCAAAATTTCTTGATAACCTGAATACTCTTATAAACTCAGGACATTTTTTCTTTAATCGAACGAGTTCATTCCAACTCTCCATTGAACCATGATCTTCTACAAAGATTAACTCAAAAGAATGATCAATCTCTAACATGATCTCCTGCACGCCTTCAATAATCTTTTCTAAAGATGCGACACTTTTGTAAACAGGAACAACAATAGAATAGTCAATCATACAACTTATAACTCAATTAATTCAGAGCAGCTAATATCGGAAATATTCACCAATACTGAACCCCAAGATAAACCAACCCCAAATCCTGAAAGCACTATTTTATGCGAACCTTTACTTACCTTATCTCGGAGTTCTGAAACAATAGTCAAAGGAATGGTTGCACAACTTGTGTTTCCATATTTGACAAGAGAGTATGGAACTTTTTCTTTTTCAACTTTCAGCTTTTTCCTCAATGATTCATTCAACAATAGGTTTGCTTGATGAAAAACGAAGAAGTCAATTGCGGTATTGTCAACCCCAGCAATCTCCATTAACTTCTGTACATTCGGAACGACTTCTTTTAAGGAAAAGGTGAAAACATTATGCCCTTTCATCTTGAGTTTAATCAAATTAGGATCAGTAATATTTCCCGGCTTTTGTCCCTCTCTATGACCTCTACTTCTATCAATAATAGTATCAAATCCATCACCATCAGACTGAAGATTGAACCACATATTTTGGGCTTTTTTATCAAACTCTAAAGCAGTTGCAGAACCGGCATCAGAAAATATCGGAACAGTTCCGTTATCATTTTCTTCAAGAACTTTTGTGATAGTATCTCCCACAAGCAGTAGCCCTTTTTTCAGACCGCCAGCACTTATGAGACTTGAAATAATAGAAAGACCATATACATAGCCCGAACAGCCCTGAGTAATGTCAATCGACATGCATTTGTTGGATAGGCCAAGTTTCTTTTGAAGAATATTACTTGTTCCTGGTATGAGATAATCTGGCGTTTGGGTAACGAAAACCAAAACATCAACATCTTCGGGATTCCATGATAAATCAGAAAGTATTTTTTTGGCCGCCGCTTCACAGAAATCTGATGCAAATTGATTTTCCTTTGAAACTCTGCGTTTATCAATACCCGTAGTTTTGATTAGCAATCGTTTATCCTCTTCAGTTAGCGTAGGAATATCCTGATTGGACTCTTCATTTAACGGGATGGCGGCGGAGACTCCTGAAATTTTAATATTCGAAATAGAAAACACTGCCATCTCTTAATTTTTTCTCCCATTCACTAGATGCAGCAGTTCAACTGTAGACCTACAAGACTTTAATTCTTCATGAGTAATTAAAACATCATAATGCTCGTCAATCGCACTCACTATTATCAAGGATTGCATTGAAGTCCAGGATTCAATCAAATAATGATCTTCACTGAAATTTGAACCAATGCACTCTTTTATAATTTCATTAAATTCGACTAAAGTATTATCCATTTAATTTTCTTCTTGCTTTGGTGACTATAAATTTACATACAATAAAGTTCATTCTAATGCAAGAAGCAAAACTATAACTAAGCACTAATTATTTACCTCCCCTTATTTCAGGTTTTTCGTCCTTCATTTCTACAGATTATTAATATCGTAGGTCTTTTTTGCTCGATCGAAGATTAGTGAATATGAGAAATTAGTAAGGTGACATTTATTCGTCAATAATTAGTTTCAATTGTAATGTCGAACGTATCAAAACAACCACTAATTTTAGCCTAATAAAATTTAAAAAATGGTTATTTGGTTAACAGGATATAGCAGTTCAGGAAAAAGCACTTTGGGCATGGCTTTATATCAACACTTTTCGAATAAAGGCCTGATTAAGCTACTAGATGGAGACGAAATTAGAGCTGGATTGAATAGTGATTTGGGGTTTTCAATTAAAGACCGAAAAGAAAACATTCGGAGGGTGGCGCATTTAGCTAAACTCTTTCATACTGATGGATATTTAGTGATTTGTTGTTTTATTAGTCCCACTGAAGAAATCAGATCAATGGCACGAGAAATTATTAATGCAAAAAATTATTATGAAGTATTTGTAGATGCTCCAATAGAAGTATGCGAAAAGCGAGATGTAAAAGGTTTATATCAGAAAGCAAGGTCTGGTGAATTAATTAATTTTACCGGAATTGATTCCCTTTTTGAAAAACCAAATGGACCCAATTTGGTTTTGAATACACATTTGCAAACGTTGAACGAATCTACCGAGCTTTTAATAGAAAAGATTGAGCCATTAATTAAGCATAAAAATCATTGAGAGTTTTTTTAAACATTACTAAAGGTTTTTAAGGTTTCAATACAATTATTTATGTGATTCAAGATAGTTGAAACCTGAAAAAAGAAGATTACAAACCATCAAACATACTACCTTTGCAAAGGATAAACATCTATGAATTTCGAATATGTTTCCGTTTTTAATCTGTAGAAAAGATGCTAATTTCTCATAAACACAAATTTATTTTTGCCCACGTTTGGAAGACGGGCGGCAATAGTGTGCGCATTGCTCTAAAACCATTCTCTGAAGAATTATATCCAAAAAAAAAGAGCTCTGTATTGAACTTCAATAGCCTTTTCAGAAAGGAAGATTGTGAGCCAATAAAAATTGATCAACACATTACATTAAATGAGATTCAAGCAATTTTAGAACCCAATAAATTCAGTCAATATTTCAAATTTGCATTCGTTAGAAATCCATTAGACCTGATGGTTTCCTACTATCATTTCATAACTCAAAAAGCAAATAATCACCCACAGAAAGAATTCATTCAAAGCTTAAAAGGTTTTGAGGATTATGTGAAGTGGTCAGAAGAAAACGAAATGATCAGATTATCTCAACATAAATTTATTCTTGATGACCAAGGTAAAATGCTTGCTGATTATGTAGGCCGTTATGAACATTTTCAGGAATCTTTTGATGAAATATTGAAACGCCTCAAAATTGAAAATATAGAAATTAAAAAAGTAAACACTAGCAGCCATAATCATTACTTAAAATATTACAACTCAACAACAGAAGAAATAGTAAGGTCAGTTCTTTCTGAAGATTTTAGAATTCTAAAATACTAGAAATCTTTAATTATTTTGGTGAATTCTGCAAAGTAATCGGCTTAATCCATTTCTTAATTGAATGAACCCAAATACCGTAAATCTTAAGTCAGTTAATGAAGGATATGAACCACCTTAACCCATGGCGGCATAAACTCCAAAACCTGTTGGAACATAAGTAATATAGGTCTAGCAACTTTATATTTTAACTCTTTGTTAAACTCATCCAGATGAAAGTGAGTAGACTATGCAACTAGGTCCGGAAAATCATATTTACTCAAAGCGAAATAAAGGCTCTTAGAAATTGGAATCACAACATTACCTGAAGTCTTGATGATTGTCATTCGATCGAGCTTCACTTTCTTCAGAATATGATTATCTTTAAGTATGTTGAATAATGACTTCCCGATCCCAAATAACGAAGATGATAGATTAGCAGCTTTGAAAAGCTACAACATCATGGACACTCCGGCTGAGGAACGCTTTGACAATCTAACCTTATTGGCAGGTAAAATTTGCGAAGCCCTATTTGTCTCATCAGTTTAGTGGATGCTAAAAGATAATGGTTCAAAAGTAAGGTAGATCTGGGTGCAGATGAAACTCAAAGGGAGATTTCATTTTGTCAATATGCGACTATGCCATTATGGAAGAGGAGGTTTTTCAAGTAGAAAACGCACTTGAAGATAAAAGATTTAATGTAACTATCCCTTTTATGGCGGGAAGAGAACTAAAACATACAGAATGAAATGAATACTACAGAACTGTCTACTTTAAAGGTGCTTCTTTGTGAAAACCATGAAGTCAATATTTTGTTGAATGAGAAAATAGTGTCTCGATTTGGCGTTCAACTAGTCATAGCAAGAAATGGGAAAGAAGGCGTTCAATTAGCTAAAGAATTTTCGCCTGACATCATCCTAATGGATTTACAAATGCCAGAGATGGATGGATATTCGGCAACAGAAAAAATAAGAAAATTCACGAATACTCCGATCTATGCAATGTCCTCCCACGTTTTGGATGCTGAGAGAAAAAGGTGTGATTTGATAGGTATGAATGGCTTCATCACTAAACCATTCAAAGAGAGTGATCTCAAAAACATCTTGTCAATCGTAGCAAACAAAAGAGAAAATAAGATCGGCCAAAATAAATGGACTGAGCTCGACATGCCCGGCCTCACAGCTCTGGCTGATGGAGATAGTGATTTTGTAAATTCGCTCTTCGAAATCTATCTAAAAAACACTAATGAAGAATTTGACAAGATTAAGAATGCCAAGGGCCAAGATGAAGAAATAATCAAACGCTCTGTACACAAAATGAAACCATCTTTCATTACATTCAACCTCAATGAACTTTACGAATTTGCACAAAAAATAGAAAATGGAGAGGCCTCAGAAGAAGAGCTTGCTTATTTTCTAAATCAGTTAGCATCCTCTCTAAATTCAATCGAAAACAAACGGAAAAACTTCAATCTATAAATCTTATCGGATTTTTTCTGCACCTTATCGAGTTTCAGCACATTTATAGACCACCTCTAACTATGTTTACTTGATGTCAGCAGAACTCGCTAAAAATGTAAAAGTGATACAAACGCAATTTGTCAAGACAGATTCACATTTCGAGAAGAATCTAGAAAGGTACTTGTCTTCATTATACGTTCAAAACCGCTCTTAAAATGGAAGTGAAAAACATATTTGTAATTGAGGATGATGAATTTTTTGCTCAAACTTTCAAGAAAAGACTAGCGAAAATCGCCGAATTTGAAATACATCATTTTGACACTTGCGAAACCGCATTAGGTCAATTATTAAAAATAAAACCAGAAATAATCTTCCTAGATCACATTTTAGGTGGTTTAAATGGGGTTGATGCACTTCCTCTTTTTAAAGAAAGTCTTCCAAATTGTGAGATTGTAATTGTATCTGGTCAATCTGACCCTGATGTTATAATAAAAGCAGATAAAGGTGGAGCAACTAAATATTTTAGAAAGGATGTCTTATTAATGCAAAATGCAGAAGGTTTCATCAAAGAGTATGATGAAAAAAGCGACAGTCGCCTAAAAAAGTTTTGGGGAAGGTTCTCAAAAGAATATCTGTCATTTCTTTAAAAGAAAATTTTCAATTTCAACACCGACTCCTTTATGCCCAGAAGTTCCTGTTTATTTAATCCAGACGACTTCTCCAGATTAACTATTGAGAAGTTATTAAACTCTTGTATTCCAGGAGAAATTCACGCTTTTTCAGATCAAGTATCTCCATTGATCACACAATGCTCCTATTTATGGTCGTAAACAATACCATTCCTGAAATAATTTCATTAATTAGTAAAGTCAATCTCTTTAGAATCAACAATTATTGCCATTTCTGACGACTCAGAAGTTATCCGAATTGAAGATGTTTTCAATGCCGGAGCTGACAAATATCTCATCAACGACAAATTTTTGCGCAAAATATTAAGGTCTTATTGAAACAATGACAGCTCTGCAATCGTATTAAATGAGGAGGTACATGAGGACTTTAGAATTAATTGTTGTATTTTAGAACCAGCCTTAACTTTACTATTAAGGAAAAAAACAAATGGAAAACATTGAATATCAACATCAAGACATCTTAATTTTCGAAAAGACAACGAAGACGCCTTATATAAAACTTGACAAGCCAAACGGACAAATTGAGTTAAGAGGATCTTCAATTCCCGAAAATACGAGAGAATTTTACTACAAGTTTAATCGTTGGATGGCTGAATACACAGCGAATCCAGCTCCGAAAACGACAGTAAAATTTGCTTTGATGTATATGAATAGTAGCTCTGCTGTTGTCATAACACGAATGTTAAGAATGTTGGATGACATGATTGGCATGAAGACTGAAGTTGAAATTGATTGGTATTATGAGTCAGATGATTTAGAGATGAAAGAAATTGGCGAATACTATCATGAAATTATGAAGTGCAAAATTAATTTGCATGAAGTTGATCGCCTTTAAGAATAACAAACGAGCAGGAAATGAATAGTTGCAAAGTTGATTCAACTTTTAAAACCCCAATAATTGAGGGGAATATTCAAGCCGGTTCATTAATCATGAGAGGCAGAAGTCTTCCTGAGGATGCGAAATTATTCTATCAGCCATTCAAAAAATGGCTAGAAGGATTTCGCACTTCTGGAGCTCCACATTTCACTATTTCCTTTGAATTAGATTATTACTATACAGCCACTTCAAAGCTGCTGATAAATATATTGATGAAACTTAAGAAAGTAAGAACTATTAAAAAAGCTACTGTTGAATGGAGATATGATACAGATGATTTAGAAATGGAAGAAACCCGTTTGGATTTTAAAAATTTGGTTGAAGAATTGATTGTAATGTCACCTATAGAATTATAAATTGAAAGCAAACTTCGCCATATCGCTGCTCATTTTATTTAGTCTACCTTCTAGTCTTTTTGGACAACTAAGTGGCTATGAACATTACAAAGTAATCACCCTGAATAGTTCACAAATACAAGGGTCTGTATCTCTTATCGATTTCCCTATATTAATTTCTGAAACAGATGCGGAACTTGCCACAACAACGAACGGTGGAGGTGTACAAAACAGCTCTGGATTTGATATTAAATTCTCACTCAATGATGGTCTCACCCCATTAGAACATCAAATAGAATCTTATAATCCATTTACTGGAGACTTCAAATGTTGGGTAAAAACGCCTTCACTTCCAGCAACTGTAGACAGTGAGATTTGGATTAATTATGGAAATTCAGGTATTATTTCGGATCAAAGTTCTGACCTTACTTGGGACGCTAACTATAAGGCCGTTTTTCATCTTACTGACAGTTTTTTAGACGGCACTTCAAATGACAATGATTTAATTAATTTAGGAACCACCGAAAATACAACAGGAGTTGTAGCTAAAGGTAGAGACTTTTCAGTAGGTCAATCTTTGTATGCACCAAGTTCTGCATCCTGTCAAATCCAAGGAGATCTTTCCGTATCGGCCTGGGTTGACATAAACACTTTACAAGTTGGAACAACTGACAATGTGATCCTTGAAGTTGGTGGTGTTGATGAAACTGCTGGGGAGAACAAATTGTTCTCATTCAACATCACTAATACAAACTTACTTTCAATTCATTGGGAAAATGGAGCAGGAGTAAACACAGATTTGTTTTCAGCTAATCCAATAATTTTACCAGGTTCTGGATTAACCTATCTTACTGTGACTAGAGATGCTATGGTGAATGAAGTACAGTTTTTTCAAGATGGATCACCCTTGGACGTATCGGCCACATCTTATGCTACAAATCCGACAGGTGGTGGCGGGAGTAACCTGTCAATTGGGTTAGAGCAACAAGTATTAACTAATGATTTAGATGGTACTTTAGATGAAATTAGAATCTCTGATGCGATCAGGTCACCTGATTGGATTGCCACAACTTATAATACAGTCAGCGATCCGTCTACTTTCTATTCCGTAGGCCCTCAAATATCAGCATGTGATGCTTCATTCAATTATCCCGCCAACACCTATTGTTTGGATATTGATCCGAACCCCATAGCAAATATAACGGGGGAAGTAGGAGGAATCTTCACTGGATCACCTGCCGGTATTGTAGTAAACGTGGGAGATGGAGAAATCAATCTTCTAACCTCAGTATCTGGAATCTATACTGTTACCTACACTGCTCCTGCCCCATTCTTTTGCCAAGAAACTTTTAATATCACACTAAATGATGCTGATGATGCATCATTTAGTTATTCAGCCACTAACTATTGTGAAACAGCCCCAAACCAACTTCCAACATCTGTGGCTGCACCAGGAGGCACTTGGTTAGAAAGCAACCCATCATTAGTTCTTAACCCATTTACTGGTGAAGTCTTAATTGGATCAAGTACAGATGGAATTTACAAAGTTTACTACACTACGAATGGCCTATGTCCTGTGACTGACTCGGTTGATTTTATTATTGAACCACAGCAAGATGCTACTTTTGATTATGATTTAGCTTATTGCACTCCTACTCCAAACGTATTGCCAAATAGTATTGCAACGCCAGGAGGAACATTTACAGAGCTCACAACCAACTTGCAAATTGTAAACTCGACTACTGGTGAACTTGATTTAGATAATACCATACCGGGAACATATACTCTTACATATGTAACTCCGAATCTTTGTGCGACAACTTCTAATCTAATTTTTGAAGTACTACCTGCAATAAATCCAGTTTTCTGGATACCTGATACGGTGTGTTTACCGGCGACATCAATAAACTTAGGAGATTCCACAATAATTCTAATTTCAGAAACCAGTTCATATTATAGTTATGGGACTTCTGGTCCTGCGAACATTATTGGTGCTAATTCAGACAGTTTAGATTATAGCACAACGGCGCCAGGCATATACAATGTCACTCATGTTGTGGATAATGGAACATGTCAGGATAGCTCCACTATTCAAATTACTTTGGCACCAGAATACATTTCATCTACTTTATTGTTAGATACAGTATGCGAAAACATTGGCATGACCAATTTAAATGATCTCTTTGATACAGGAACGACTTCACCAGGTGGATTTTGGCAAGGTACCGGAGTTAACAATGATTCTTTATGGAATCTCAATTCTTTACTTGGTGATTATGACTTAGAATATATCGCAGGATTAGGGCAATGCGCTGATTCCTCAACAATCACAATTAATGTCTTACCTGATGTTGACCCATCTTGGACCTTACCCTCTCCAATATGTATATCTAATGGATTAGTTGATTTTTCATTATTAGTCACAGGGGATAGTCCAGGTACATGGGGAGGAAATGGAATGACAACTTCAAGCTTAAACCCTTACACTGCAGGAGTTGGAAATCATAATATTTCATATAGTGTCGGTTCTCCATTCTGTGCTGAAACCTCAATTCAATCAATTGTAATTCTTGGTTTACCAAACTCAGATGCAGGCATTGACTCTGTAACCTGCGGATTAGATTTTCAAATGTATGCTGTAGATAACGGACTGACCGGATATTGGTACTCAAGCTCAGCATTCACTTCACCTGATTCAAGTTTATTCAATGCAACACTTACTTTAGATGCATACGGCACACATTATTTTTACTGGTCCGAGGGGGCTGGGACATGCCAAAACGAGGACACTGTTGCAGTTACCTTCTTTGAACAGCCTTTTGCTGACGCTGGTGCCGATATTGTATTGAATTTTACATTTTTCACTAATCTTGATGCCGAAGTATTGACAGTAGGCACAGGAAATTGGACGACCTCTGAAGGGCAAACAATTGAGGACCCAAATAATCCTGCGAGTATGGTAAGTGAATTGATCGAAGGCTCAAATGTTTTTATATGGACAGTTTATAGTGGATTCTGTCCAACTGTAAAAGATGAAGTCTTAGTTACTGTGAATTCAATCTTCATCCCTCAAGCTATATCTCCAAATGATGATGGCGTAAACGACACTTTTATAATTGACGGCCTTGAAGAGCAACCTAATACATTAACAATAATGAATCGTTGGGGACAATCCGTTTATGAACAAGAAAATTATCAAAATGATTGGAAAGGAACTAACAAGAATGGTGAAACATTACAGAACGACACTTATTATTACATTTTAATAGTTGACGATACATTAACATTCAAAGGATACCTGGTCCTTAAAAAATGAAATTAAAACTTACCATATTATCCTTAATATTAGTATCCAATTTATTTGGTCAACTGACACCGATTAGAACGCAGTATATGTTTAATGGTGTTCCGTTGAACCCTGCCTTAACAGGAAGTGAAGAGGCTTGGTCTATTAGCGGGTCATTTAGAGCACAATGGATTGGTTTTCCTGGTGCACCTTTAACCCAAAGTATAACAGCACATTCACCATTAAAAAATGAATCATCCGCAATTGGTTTACAGATTTTTTCAGATCAAATAGGTATTGACAGAAATACAGGTATCTATGGTTCTTATGCCTACCGGATTAAAATGAAAAAATCGCAATTAAGTTTTGGAGTAGCGGCAGGAGTTAATTTTGTACGATCTTTTACTTCGCAATTAGCGACATATGATTCAGGTGACCAACAATTTAGCGCTGACTCACCACTATCCATCCTACCTAACACAAGTGTAGGTGTATATTATGGGTCTAAAAAATTCTTTGCTAGTATTTCAATACCTTTCATGCTATCCTCCGAAATAAAGAATGGTAAGAATGTGCTAAGCCATGACTTTAAGTCTCATAATTTTTTGATTGGTGGAGGAATGAATTTCGATCTCGGTTCTAAAATCAAACTTAAACCTTCCTTGTTATTAAAATATAATTTAAGCGCAAAACCACAATTGGACGTCAACTTGATGGCTGAATTCAATAAGTTTTTTGAAGCGGGAGTATCGTACAGAACATCTGAATCAATCATTGCTCTTTTAAGAATTAACCCAACTCCACAGCTTGGCATTATGTACTCGTTTGGATTGCCTTTAGGAGATCTATTAAGTTACTCTTCTGGCTCACATGAAATTGGCATTAAGTACACATTTCTATACAAAACTAAAGCACAAAACCCCAGATACTTAAAGTGGTAAAAATCATATTTTCTATAGCGCTAACGTTTAGTTTATTCACCGTTTATTCTCAAGAATTTGAAGTGAGGAAGATGGAGACTGGCCTAAGAGGGAACACTTATTCTCCGGTCACTTACCAAGGTAAGATAATCGTTTGTGGGGATCAAAAAGGGAGCATGAAATCCACCTATAAGGATGGGCAAGGGAAAAACTTTAGCCAGCTGTATATTATTGACACAACGGAAAATGGTTCTCAGGAAATATTTGATGAAGGATTTGTTTCAAACCTTCATGATGGGCCAATCTCCTTCAATAAAAGTGAAGATCTGGCGGCAGTTTCAAAAAACCAGGGATATTTTCTAAAAGGAAAAGAACTTGAAAAAAAACAATGTCGTCTTGGTATTTTCTTCTCTGCTAGAAGAAATCAAAACTGGGCTAGTTTCAAGAAATTTCCATTCAATAGTGAATCATTCAACATTACTCATCCAGCTCTTAGTAATGATGGGATGACACTTTACTTCGCATCTGACATGCCAGGTGGAGAAGGAGGATTTGACTTATACAAATCAGTTCAAACATCAAATGAATGGTCAAAACCAGAAAACTTGGGTCCGGAAGTGAACTCAGACAAAGGTGAAGTGTTCCCAACATTAGTTGGGAATTCACTATTCTTTTCATCAAACAGAGGCAAATATGGAGGTTTAGACATTTATGAATGGAAAGAAGCTGGCGAAGCAAAAGTTCTGAATAAACCAATTAATAGTGATGGCAACGACTTTCATATGACTTCTTCGGACAACATGGCTTCTAGTATATTTTCTTCTGACAGAGAAGGAAAAGATGAAATCTATGTCGCAAAATCACTTTTTCCTTCATTTGAAGACTGCTTAGAGCTCAGTGAAATCGGATTTTGTTATTTACTAGAAGAAGAAAATGCCATGTCCTTTGATGAAGTGCCTTCATTAATTTATGAATGGGATATTCAGGGAGTTAAAAAAAGAGGAGTTTCGGTAGACTATTGTTTCCCCGGAATTGGGGAATATGATATTTACTTAAACATCATTGATACGATCGTAAATGAAGTTTACTATGAGCAAAATTACTTTCACCTTTCTCTCCAAGAAACTGAACAAGCTTACATAACAGTGCCAAATAATGTGGCCCCGAATGAATCATTCATGGTTTCGGCAGAGCGCACGAATTTACCCGGAAAAGAAAACTTTGAATATTTTTGGTCCTTTGATGACGGTACGAACTTCAGAGGTAAAACTGGCAATCATCTACTGAGCTCCGAAGGAGAACACCTTATTAGTCTAGGAATTATTTCAACTATTGACAATAAAAAATATTGTGTCACAAAAAAAATAAATTGTACAAAAGATGCCTCTACTAATCTTGACCTTCTTCACCCTGAAAAAAAGAGTACAGATTCAAAGCCAAATGGAGCTGATGACCCAACTTACGTATACTCTATTGAGGCCCTTAAATCTGATTCAATCATTAATGACAAGACCTTTAGAGCAGGTCTGGAAAAATATGGTAATGTTAGAATTAAATATATAGAGGAAGAACATAGCTATATGTATTTAGTTGGTGAATTCAAGAACATTGAAGAAGCTCATCCAATCTGGGATGAATTGAAAAAAGACGGATTTAGTGATGCAGTAGTTAAACCTTACTCAAAGGATGAGCTAGATGATTTCCAAATCAATAAGACGTTCGTGCTAGAAAACATGCAATTTGACGAAGGTAGCTGGCAAATTAAACCTAATTTTGAGAAGGATTTATTGCTGATAAAAGATATTCTTACTGCTAATAAGACAATGAATATTTTAATTGAAGCACATACTGACGCAACAGGTACTCCACAATACAATCTTAGTTTATCTAAAAATAGAGCTAAAGCCGTTAAAGAATACCTTGTTAAATCAGGTATAGACGCAAAAAGAATTACACACGAGGGATTAGGAGAAGCAAAACCAATAGCATCTAATGATACCGAAACAGGAAAGCAGAAAAATAGAAGGGTCGAATTTACATTACGTTAAACTTTGGCCCAATTATTGAAAAGTCTCAAACATGAAAATATTTTTTCTTTTATTATTATTCGTTACCACTTCAATTTCTTCTCAGGCACAACAAGTGCCTGCAATAATCGAGAACATTCCTTTTTTGTGCACATTTGGAAAAGACGCCAGCAAAGGATGGGGAGATGATGATTTCTCTCAAACTTTCTTTTTTGTAATCCCCTCAACCCATAAAGACCCCGTTTATATTAGAGTCTATGATCCTGGGACAGGAGGCAAACATGACGAGCAAAAAGGGGTCTACAATACGAAAACCAAATTTTCAGTGTATGGAGGGAAAGGTTGTATCACAGATAAAGATGCGAGGGGATCTAGCCCAGTAGGAAACTATAAAAGTGGAAACTTATTGCATTCGAAATCTTTTACAGATGAATATGACGATAAATGGTACACTTTCGGGCCATTAAATCCAACATCTGGTGAAAATGCACCGAAATTTGGAGGGAATATTTTTAAAATTATCGCGGAAGGAACAACAGGAGATGACGGAAACCTTTATCGTTATCATCTTAGCACCTCTCCAGACAAGAATATTGATATCGAAGGTGGGAATGCTTTCACTTATGAATACACCTTCAGAATGCATGAAGACCCTAAGGAAGTCTCGCATGTTTACCCGTATATTGATAATCGAGTTGTTTCCGTTAAGCAAGGCAACTTTGATTGGGATAATGACGGCGAATTAAAAATCATCACGAACTCTAGATACGCCATTTTCTTAAAAAAATCTGGTCAAGGTAATTGGATGAAAAGCGAACATAAAATTTACGATAAAGAGAAAGAATCAACTTTTGATGTTCAATTTCACAAGAACAAAAAGAACCCAGCAAAGAATAATAATGTCACCTTCTACATCACTAATCAGTATGGAGAAATGTTGCCTTTTTTCACGATTCCAATTGGCGGCGTTCCGAAACCTAAGACGAACATTAAAATAACTCCTAAATAAACCAGTTTCGGCAATAAAAATATTTGAAAAAAAAGTGCCTTTTCTTGAGTATTTACATTATCTTTCTATTGAACAATCATCCATGGAGAACACCTTTAAAATGATAGCAAGTCCAAAATCTCCAGAAATTAATGGGGATATTGAGAAAGGAACGCTTTCTATCAAAGGGAAAAGTCTTCCGGAAGATGCCAAAGCACTTTACTCCGAATTCAAAAATTGGCTTGACCAATTCTACAAATCAGAAGCACCTGAAATAAATGTAAGTATTGAATTAGAATACTACAACACAGTTTCATCAAAACTTCTCCTGGCTATTCTCAATGAATTAAATAATTTGAAAGCTAAAAGGAAGATTGAAGTAGAATGGCGTTATGACAAAGATGATATTGAAATGGAAGAGACCGGAGACGATTTTAAAAAGCTAGTTGGCGATATGATTGTTCTAAAACCGCTAGAAATGGATACGTAATCTCTTTTTCATCCAACATTTCTTTTTTCAACTACTTACTTAGTAATAATTCAACTCTAAATCCAGTAGGCCTCTGAGTTACAACATTGACTAATTTTTCTTCAGTCTTTTTTTAACTAAAAAATCTTAAAAAAGAAAGCGAAACCTACTTCAAAAAATCACGTAAGTGTCTATATTGTCACTTAAGACTAAAAATCCATGAAAGACTGAGATGTCCAATTCCTGTCTCTCATAATTCTCTTGGATGACAACTCAAAAGATTCGCAAAAAAAGACTAATGATTAAATCAATTTTCCTTTTCTTAGCATTAACCATTGGCTTAAACGCTCTTTCTCAAGAATATAGATTCAATCAGTATACCACAGAAGACGGAATTTCTCAAAACTTTATTTACTCCATTAATCAAGACGCCAAAGGATATTTATGGGTAGGAACAGGAGAAGGACTTGCGAAATTTGACGGAAAAAACTTCGTTTCGTTCACGACTCTAGATGGACTTGCAGAAGACATAATAACTTGTAGCCATGTTGACAAGTCTGGCATTCAATGGTTTGGCCACAACGAAGGTAACATCAGCAAGTTTAATGGTACCAAGTTTGAAACAGTTGCAACGAGAGGTGTTATTAAAGGTAAGATTAATGCGATTTCGTCAAACAGTGTAAATACATTTTTTATCAGCCAGAGCGAAGGTCTTTTCATGATTGAAAATAATGTCCCAATTCCAATTGGAACCTTTGAAAAAGAAAACTTTTTTGCTCTTCAATGCATTGATGAAAATAATTTAATGATTGGAACAGATGAGGGATTGGTTTTAATTCAAAAAAAAGGCTCCAAATGGATCTCAATTGGTTCATATTATGAAGATGAGTGGATCTCTGCAATTTCAAAATCAAATGAACCAGAAGTGTTTTTGGTGGGAATGAAGAATGGTGACTTGGTAAAAACCCGAAATCAAGATGGATTACAATTCAGAAGTTGGGACAGTAAAATTGACATTTCCAAATATCAAATTCAATCAATTCTTGAAGATAAAGACAAAAATATTTGGCTAGGTACATATGGCCAAGGTTTAATCAAACTTCATGTTGATTCAACTGGAGAATCGGACTTTGAACTGACAACATATAATGAAAACACTGGATTATCAAGTAATTTCGTTCAGTCCGTCTTTCAAGACAGAGAGGGTAACATTTGGATCGGAACTTTTGGTACAGGACTTTCAACGCTTATTGATGATTTTTTCACTTTTTACAGTCATGACCCAACAGAATTGGGGAATAATGTAACCGCCCTATGGATTGAAGGTGATGACCAATGGTTTGGTGTTGAGAATGGTTTAATCCATGTAGGGCCAAATCTTGAAAATAAATGGGAGTTTTTCAATGGAGAAAATGGTCTTTCATCTTCTCAAATCAGCTCACTATACCTCAAAGATTCTGTGTTGTGGATCGGAACCAACGGGGACGGTATGTATTCACTTGATACACGCACAGAAAAGATCACCAAAATACATTGGGATTTTGGGTCTTTGCAGAGAATGGTAAATCAATTAACTGTAAAAGATGGATCTGTTTGGGTTGCAACTGAAGGCGGATTGATAGTGTATCATATTGCCAACGAATCTAATAATCTCTTTGACACTGAAATGGGATTAGCACACAATGCAATCAAGACAGTAATGGCAGATGACCAAGGAACAATTTGGATGGGAACCCATAGTCGATTCTTATACGCATTAAGAAACTCATCCATTGACGAATTCGAGATTACTACAACTGGAGAACTTGAGGTACTTTCAATTACTCAAGATAAAAACGGCGACATTTGGTTGGCTACGGCAGAATCTGGGGTGTACAAAAAAATTGGCAATGCCTTCGTGAACTTCTCAACTGATGATGGACTTAAATCGAACTTCTGCTACTCTATCCATGCTGACGCCGCTGGCTATATGTGGATTGGACATAGAGGAGGGTTAACAAAATTCTCCTCCAATAGCGAGGAGTCCCAAATCTATGATCACACTTCAGGTATTGACGCTCAAATAAATACGAATGCAATGTTTCTTGATAACAAATCTAATTTGTGGATAGGAACTGACAAGGGTGGTATTAAATATAACCCAACAAAAGACAAGAAAAATAAAGTCGCACCTGTTGTCAACCTCCTGAAGGTTAGAATTGGAGATAAGTCTTACCCAGTTGATACGGACATTAATCTACCCTACAACAACTACCGAATTCAATTTGACTTTATTGGGATTAGTTTTAAAAATCCTGAAGAAGTTACCTATCAGTTCAAAATGGAAGGTAATGATGAAATCTTCTCAAATCCTACATCTGAATTATCGGCTACCTATGGACGATTAGCTGACGGAGAATACGAGTTTCAGATAATAGCCTGCAATGAAGCAGGTGTTTGCTCACCGATAAATAAGAGTATCAGAATTAATATCGCCAAGCCTTATTGGAAAACCTGGTGGTTCTATCTTCTGGTTGCCTTAATTCTTATTACTTTGGTTTTACTTCTCATTAGATTAAGAGTAAGAAGGTTTAAAGCTACTCAGGCATATCTAGAAAATGAATTGGCAATAAAAACAAAAGAAGTAGTTGAAAAAGCCGAGAGAATTGAAGAAATAAACAAAGACATGACTGCGAGTATTAATTACGCTCAAAGAATTCAGTCTGCAATTTTACCAAAGGATGATGTTTTAGATAAATACTTTCCTCATTCATTCATCTTCTTCAAACCAAGAGATGTTGTGAGTGGAGACTTCTACTTCATTAGAGAGTATCCCGACAAGATAGTTGTGGCTTGTTGTGATTGCACAGGACACGGTGTGCCAGGTGCCTTCATGAGTATGATTGGCTCAACTACTCTAAGAAATATTTACAAATTGATGGAGAACTCTAATGAATGGTTGACTCCAGAAAAGGTACTAGAGAAATTAGATGATGAAATTCAAAAAATTCTTCATCAGCAAGAGTACAATGCCAATGATGAAAATGATTTCTTTAGATCACGAGATGGAATGGATTTAACGTTATGTGAAATCAATACGAACACGAACGAAGTTCTAATGTGTGCAGCCAAAAGACACTCTTATATTCAGCAGAATGGAGAAATTGAAATAATCGGCGGTGATAAAAGAGCTATTGGCGGCGGTGAAGTCGATCAAATTGACTTCACGCTGAAGAGGTTTCAAATGAATTCAGGAGATGCTCTGTATTTATTTTCTGACGGATACCCTGATCAATTTGGCGGGGCAGATGGTAGAAAATTAAAACTTTCAGGAACCAAGAAAATTATCGAAGGCTTATCTGAACAATTGAGAGAGAATCAGTTCCAAGCGATTGCTTCTAACTTTCATTTATGGCAGGCCGATTACGACCAGATTGATGACGTTCTATTCATGGGGCTCCTCTTTTAAAAGAGAGTGTTTTTCTTGATATTAAATTCAACTTTCTAGTTAATATTCTGACACTTATTAGAATTGACATTATTTTTTACCTTTTCAGTCAACCATTTAATAATCAAAACGTATTAAGGGAAATCAATCGAATTT